>CAIPQY010000028.1 GCA_903867275.1 uncultured bacterium
AGCGGCGTGCCCGGCTTCACGCCCGCAACGACCACCACCTCGGCGGTGATCACCACCGGTGGCGCATCGGCTCCCGCAGCAACCGCCCCGGCGGTGCCCGCGCCTGCCGCGCCCGTCACCCCCGCGCCAGCGGCAACGCCCGCAGCCTCGGCCGCGCCGACGGGCATGGGCGGCACACCGGCGGTCAAGCCCTCTGCGGCGCCCACAGGCGCGTACCCGAGCGCGCCGGCCGCCTTGCCCGCGTTGCCTGCCCCCAGCAAGCCTGCCGCGGTGCCTGCCTCCACGCCCACTCCGGCGCCAAAGTCCACCAAGGCCGACACCTACACGGTGAAGGACGGCGACACCATCGCCAGCATCTGGCGATCCATCACGGGCAACGAGCGCGGCTGGGAAAAGCTTCTGGCCGCCAACCCCGGCGTCGACGCTTCGCGCCTGAAGATCGGGCAGGTCCTCAAGGTGCCTGACTTCGCCCCCACGGGCACGAGCGGCGCCACGCAGACCTCCTCGACCGCCAGCACCACGAAGGCTTCCGGCGCCACCACCTACACGGTGGAGAGCGGCGACACGCTGCACCGCATCGCCAACAAGGTGTACGGCGACAGCAAGCTGTGGAACCAGATCTACGAGGCCAACAAGTCCACCATCGGTTCCGATCCCGCGGCACTGAAGGTGGGCATGAAGCTGCAGATCCCGGCCAAGTCCGGCGTGCCGGGCAAGACCGAGGCGAAGGAGCCGTCGAAGTCCAGCGCTACGACGGGCGCGTCGACACCGTCAGCGCCGCGTTGACGCGCAGGCGCTCGGCGTTCAATCCGCCGAGCACGATGCAGGTCACATTCGGATTCGCAAGGATCCATGGAATCGCCTCGTGTGGCGGAAGGTGGCCGCTTGCCAGCGGCTTCTTCACGAACACGGCCTTGCCCGACGCACCCGCCGCCGCGATGGCCGGGGCCATGCTCGCGTCTCGCGGGTGATACTCCAGCATCAGCGCATCCACATCGGGTTGCTCGATCGCGGCCAATGCGCCGGCGTGCGACTTCGGCGAGAAACCGATCGCACCGACGCGACCGTCGGCCTTGGCGTGCGCAAGTGCGCGCACCGCGCCACCCTCGCGC
This sequence comes from uncultured bacterium, assembly GCA_903867275.1. Lineage (GTDB taxonomy): Bacteria > Planctomycetota > Phycisphaerae > Phycisphaerales > SM1A02 > SYAC01. The sequence goes on from CAIPQY010000028.1 coordinate 1,113, forward strand.
AGGATGGCCTCGTCGTCACCGTTGGAGTGCACCCACACCAGATCCAGTCGCTGCGTGCGAAGTTGGTCCAGGCTTCGCGTCAGGCTTTCGGCACAGGCGCGCTCGGTGAAGTCGTAGGTGCTGCTGCCACGCTCGAACACCTCGCCCACCTTGCTGCTCAGGAAGATCTCGTCGCGCCTTGATCCCAGTGCGGCGCCAAGGCGTGCCTCGCTCAGTCCGTAGGCGGGAGCGGTGTCGATGACGCCGATCCCCAGGTCGATTACGGCATGGATCAATCGCGCAGAGGCCTCCTCCGTCGGCAGGTCGTAGCCGGTGGGGTACTTCACGCCTTCGTTGCGACCGATCTTGAACGCACCCCAACCGATCACGGTCACCTCGCGACCCAGGCGCGGGGCACTGCGGGTTGGCATCGCCAGTCGCGCGCTCACTCGAAGCGGCTCCATGCAGCCGTCTCCCACGGCCGCGGCGCCAGCGGCGGAGCGGGCACATGGGCAGGCCAGATCACCTCACGGCCAGATACAGCACCGCACGCCTGAACCACCTGTGCGGCAGCCCTCGGCGCCATCACCAGCTTCACCGGCCACACCGCCACGCACGCGCCGTGTCGACGCACATGCGTGGAAGGGGGTCGACGGCCACCCGCCGTTCGCGGCTCGGCGCGCTGCACCGGGTAGCTCGACCACTCCGCATTTCGAAGATCGGCGCCGGGCAGACAGGCCGCCAGTTCGGTTCGGGCACGCTGCAGGAATGTCGCCTCGTCCTGTCGCGCTCCCTGTTCGGCCAGCTCGCCACCCACGTGCCACACCACGCCCTCGGGGCAGGTGTCACTGGTGATCGTCACGCGTGTCTTGGCACCATCGATGCAGTGGCCAAACACCATCGGCAGGGCGCCGCGCACCATCGCCTGGCGCAGCGGCCGGCGCTGCATGGGTTCGGTTGTCGCCAAGCCAGCCATCGCCAGCAGCGCCTCATTGCCTTCGCCTGCGGTCAGCACCACCTGACGGCAGCGGATGGAAAGCGCGCCACTGTTCGTTCGAACCAGCACCTCGCCATCGGCGATCGACTGCACATCGCCGAGGGCCAGGCGCCCGCCGTGCAGGTCGGCCAGCCGAGCCAGCAGGTCGCGCGGATCGATCACGGTCTCGCCAAGTCGAAGCACATCGCCACGCACGCCCTCCAGCCACGCCGGGCGATCGGCTGACCCGACAACTTCCGGACGCGTGCGCAGGGCCATGCGCGCGCCCAGCATGCCCGCAGCGCCCATCAGACCCGCGGTGCGCCACATGAACTCTTCGCGGGCCAGCACGCGAACCTTCCGCAGGTCGGGCGCGCCCTCGCCGCACATCATCCCGCGCCACATCTCGGCTGCGGCGCCGGCTTCCTGCGCGTCGTCGCCTGCCACGCCACCCAGCGCGTACTTCACGCCGGCATGCAGGATGCCCTGGCTGCTGGTGGTCTGGCCAAGGCCAAGCGCCTCGCGTTCCACGAGCAGCGCCGCATGTCCGGCGCGC
>CAIPQY010000029.1 GCA_903867275.1 uncultured bacterium
AACCACTGCCGCTACCGGAGCCACTGCCGCTTCCGGAGCCACTACCACTTCCAGAGCCGTTGCCACTCCCTGAACCCTTGCCGCCTTTCGTCGCGGATCCGTTTGCTGCCGCTTCGCGTGCCGGTGCCACGGTCGCATCACGGGTCTTGATCGCGGTGCCATCGCGCTGACCCTTCTCCACAACAGGCGCTGCGGGCGCTGGTGCAACCTCCGCGCTCTTGCATGCGGCAACCACCAGCGTGCAAAGCAGCGCGCACGCGATGACGCGAAGTCCGCGCATCAAGGCACCCACCATCCAATGTCCTGCACGTTCGGTGCTGGTGCATCCTGTCCGGCCGCCATGCGATCGGTCCACGCGGCGAGCGCGTTGGCGGTCTGCGCGATCGAAGCTTGCAGCCAACGTGCCACGTCGGGCGTGCACGCGGCGGGTTCAAGCGAAGGCTGCCAGGTTGGCCAGCGTTCAGCGATCGCAGCCGAAGCCCAGTCGCGGCCAATGCGAACCATGGGCGTGTGCCAGCTCTTCGCGCCCAGCTGCACCAGCAGCGTGGCCGTGGGGCCGTTGCGCGCGGTGGCGTGCACGAACACGGTGGGCATGGCGCGCGCGTCGCACTGCCAGTCCGCGCCGAACAGTCCAGGCATCCACACGCCAAGCGGTGCATGGCGAAGCAGCGTGCGCCACGCGAACTGTCCCGCAACATCGGGTGACCACGACCATCCTTCGCCCGACCAGCGCGTCACATCCAGCCACGGACTGTCCTGCATGGCTTGCACGCCTGCGGCCAGTTGCTGCAACTGTGCGGTGGTTGCAGTCGGTCCGATCCATCGCGCGGCCACGGTCGCCGCATTCGCGCCACTCGCAGCTTGCTGCAGACTCTTCGCGAGTGCATTCACGGCCGCATTGGTCGCTTCGCGCTCAGTCTTCAGTTGATCCGGCGGAACTTGCCCAAGTTGTCGCGCGGCACCGCGCAGCGCATCGGCCCACGGGCCGGGTGCTGCGGCCAGCACCGTGTTCGGTTGGCCATCGAGCAGTCCGGTGATTGCCGACTGCGTCTGATCGGCCGGATCGTGCGCGGACAATCGCCACGCAAGCACCAGCAGCGACAGGCACGATGCCACCAGCAGCACCGCAAGCGCCGCGGTCAGGCGACGCGCGGGCGAGCGGTTGGTGCTGCGACGCATGCGACGATCCAGGTCGCGCACAAACGCGGCGTAGGCGTCGTGCTGCATCTCGGGTGCGGCCAGCAGCCACTGGTGCAGCGATTTCCAGTCGCTTGGCGCCAGCGCGCCCACCGACCGCAGCGCGGCTTCCACTGCAGTCAGGTCGGCTCGACGCGCCGCCGCCACCACCGACAGCATTCGAAGTTCACGCAGTGGCGCCTCGCCGCCGCGATCGAGCGTGACCACGGCCTCGAGCGCCTCGTCGAATTGATCCGGCGAACCCGACAGCGCGATGGCGCGCGCGCGCTGCACAGCGGTCTCGATCACGATGTTGGTCATGGCGAGCCTCCGGTGGCGGCGGGCAACGACTGCTCGCGCTTGAGCTGCTCGAGCAGCTTGGCGCCCTCTGACGGATCGATCACGCCAGCCAGCATGGATGCCATCAGTGGAATGTGACTCGCCAGTGGCGTGTCCTTGGTCGCTGGGCTGGATGCGAGGTACCAGCCGTTGAACGGCGTGCTGGGCCACTTGCTCAAACGATCCAGATCGGGATCGGCGAGCGCCTTCATCACCAGCGTGTCGGCCTTCAGTGTGGGGTGCTGCACCGTCATGCTGATCAGGGTGCGCGCGCTCGCCGCCTGCTCGAAACGCGCCATTAGCAGCGCGATCTGTCGCATGGTGTCGGCGCTGAGCGCGGAGGCGCCGGACTTCTCGTTCGCGAGATCCTCGGCGATGCCCGGCTTTCGCTTGCCTTCGTTGTCGAGCGTGACGAGTCGGTGCGTGGACTTGTGCAGTTCCTTCAGGCTCTTGTCGACGGTCTTCGCCTCGGCGCTCACCTCGCGCGACTGCTTCATCAGCGTGTCCAGCGCGCCAAGCCATGCGGCCTGATCGGGGCTGGGCGTGGCGGCAAGTTCATCAACTCGCACGCGAAGGTCGATCGCGTCACGCAGCAGATTCACCTGGGTGTCCCACATCGCAGGCTGCGATTGGGGGGCCGGAGCGATGGCAGGTGGAGGTGTTGGGGCAGGGGTTGGTGCGGGCGTCGGCGCGACCGGTTGCGCCGGGGTTGACGATGGTTGCGGGGTTGCAGGCGCTGTGGGTGGCTGCGTGTTCGGCTCCGCGGGTGGCGCTCCCGAACCGAACGATGGTGCTTCGCTGGTTCCGCCCTTGAACGCATCGCCCGCTGGCTGTGCCGGCGGCGCGCTCGGCATGGCGGGGGCGGGTGCGGGCGCGGCCGATGTTTGCGGTGTTGGCTGCGTGTTGACGGCGCCACTTGCATTCGATGGTTGCTGCGGCACCGCCGGAGCCGGAGCGGGTGCTGGTGCGCTCGGTGTCGCGGAAGATGCGCCTGTCTGCTGCGCAGGCATCAGTCCGGTGATCGCCA
>CAIPQY010000030.1 GCA_903867275.1 uncultured bacterium
CAGCAGCAGCGCGTGGCCATCGCGCGTGCGCTGGTGCACGACCCCGATCTGCTGCTGTGCGACGAACCCACGGCGGCGCTGGACGCGCGCAGCGGCCATCAGGTGATGGAACTGCTGCGAAGCGTGGCCGTGCGCCCCGGACGCGTGGTGATCGTGGTGAGTCACGATCAGCGCGTGTTCGGTTTCGCCGACCGCATCGCGGAGATGGACGACGGCGTGGTGATCCGCGTTGAGGATCGCGTGCCCGGTCCGAACGCCTACCCTTCAGCCCACCCATGATGATCCGCCGCCTCGTTCCAATCATCGCCGCCGTGTCGCTGGGCTTCGCCGTGGCGGTCACCTGGCTGCTCACGCCAAGCAGCGGCGTGACCGCGCCGCCCAATCAGCCTGCGCGCAGCACGCTGAAGGAGGGCCGCATCGCCGGCCTGGGCATCGTGGAGCCGCGCGGCGAGTGCGTGGCCGTGGGCAGTGCCGTGCCGGGCATCGTGGACATGGTGCTGGTGAAGCCGGGCGACACGGTGAAGGAAGGCCAGCCCCTGTTCAAGCTGGAGCAGGCCGAGCGACAGGCCGAGGTGGAGGCGCGCATGGCCGCGCTGCAGCTGGAGGAGAGCAAGCTGGCGCGACTCGAGGCCCAGCCCCGACCCGAGGACGTGTCGCCGCTCGAGGCACGTGTGCGCGCCGCCGAGGTGGAAGCCAAGCGTGCAGAAGGCACCTTCGAGCGCGTGAAGACCGCGCGCGATGCCGGTGCCGCCAGCGTGGAGGATCTCGAGCAGCGGCGCTTCGCCATGCTGATGGCGCAGGCCATGGTGGATCAGATGAAGGCCGAGCTCACGCGCCTGAAGAACGGCGCATGGAAGCCCGATCTGGAGGTGGCGCGCCGCGAGGTGGCTTCCGCCAAGGCCGCGCTGGAGAAGGCGCGCGTGGATCTGGAGCGCCTCACCGTGAAGAGCCCCACCAATGGTTCGGTGCTGAAGGTGGACGTGCGCGCCGGCGAGTTCGCCACGGCGGGTCGATTGGACAGTGCCATGGTGACCGTGGGTGATGAGGGACCGCTGCATGTGCGCGTGCAGGTGGACGAGGACGACGCGGCGCGCGTGAAGCCCGGATCGCCCGCGGAGGCCTTCACGCGCGGCCGAGATCCCGCACATCTCACGCTGCGCTTCGTGCGCATCGATCCGCGCGTGGAGCCCAAGACTTCGCTGCGCGGCATCGTGACCGAACGCGTGGACACGCGCGTGCTGGTGGTGGTGTACGAAGTCGTGAAGACGGAGGGCTCCGTCTACGTGGGGCAGCAGGTGGATGTGTTCATCGACGGCGACGCTGGCGCGCCGGCCGCACCGACGAAGCCCTGACCTTCACGGACGCACGGCAAGCACCGCATCCAGGCAATCGGCCACCACATCGGCGCGCGTGACCACCGCTTCGCGCCGCACCACCTCCGTGAAGCAGATGAAGCGCTCGCACGCCCCGTGCTCGCGCACGCGCCAGTCGGTCATGCCGTCGCCCACCATCAGGCGGGGTCGTGGCAGCGCGGCGGCGTCGATGGCGGTGGCCTTGCCGCTGTCGACCGCGCACGGTGAGGCTGGGTCGAGTTCCAGCAGGCCGTCGGCGCGTGGGCGCAGCCAGTTCGCCACCACATGATCGGCGCGCAGGCCGAGGCGCTCCACCACCGGCGCGACCCATTCGCGACAGCCGCCGCTGACCACCCACACGTGATCGCGCATGTCTGAAAGTCTCGCGCGTCCCCGCCACACGCTGTCGGTGAAGTTTGCGCACAGCCGCTCCACCAGCGCGGGCAGCATGTGCGCATCGAGCGCGAGCAGATCGAGGCGCTGTCGAAGGCTGTCCTCGATCGTCATGGCGCCTTCCATGCCCTGATTGGTGATGTGCTTGATGCGCGCCAGAAGCGCCGCATGATCCGCACGGCCCTGCAGCGCGATGTCCGCCAGTTCGTCCAGCGCTTCCACGCGCACCAGCGTGCTGTCGAAGTCGAAGATCCAGGTGGGCTGCGCCTGCATGCGGCAAGCGTAAGGGCGTTGTGGTTGGCAGGCCCAACGAGAAAGCCCCCCGATGGACGGGGGGCTTTCGGAGTGAAGTCAATGCGTCAGGGCGGAAGGCTCAGTGAGCCTTGTCCTTCTGGAACACCCAGACGATCACGAACAGGGCAATCAGGCCGACCAGCCCGTTGGTGCCCAGCTGCGCGATGAAACTCATCAGATTGGCGGTGACATCCTTGAAGAACGGCACGTTGTTGCCGAACAGGATCTGCACCATCACGCCCACCGCCACAAACAGAATGGCCACGTCCACGAACTCGCGAATCCAACCCTTCACGACCTTGAAGCTTTCCATTCGCTGATCTCCGTTGCGGGATCATCCCGCTGTTGTTGCATGTCTCGGCTCCGCCGAGTGGCGGGGCAAGTGGTCCACCATGGATCCACCGCACAATCACTTTTTCGGTGCAATCGACCGGGAAAAACGAATAAATCTCGGACGCGGCTGGTGCGCGACGCCGCATTTCACGGCAGAAACGGCATCAGGAGCCTGAAATCGAGCCTTTTTCGGCTCCGAACAGATCAGTTCGTCTTCGATGTCTGGACCGCGACGGGCGTTGCGGGGTTGGCCTGCGCCATCAGGCGGCGCGGCAGTTCGCGTGATGGCTCGCGTGCCGCCGCCTCGCTGAGCAGGCGCGTGGCCTCGGCCTTGTCGCCGCGTTCGAGTGCCGCAACACCGAGCAGCACCCATCCGTCCGCGCTGCCCGGTCGGCTCTGCGTGAGCGATTGACCGGCTTCGATCATGCGGTTGGTGTCGCCAAGTCGCATGGCGGACAGCCCCAGGATGGTGGCGTTGCGGCCGTCGTTGTCGCTCTGCCCACGCATCGTCAACATCAGGTCGCGTGCCTCGCGTGGGCGATCCAGCATCAGCAGGCAGCGGGCATGCAGGCGCACCATGTCGGGACGCTTGCTCGCTTCGGTCATGGCCTCGTCTTCCAGCGCCGCGATGCAATCCGACCACTTGCCCTGCTCGAAGCGCGTGGCGGCGATCTCCTCCATCAGCTGCTGCGCCTTGGCGGGTTCGGTGCGCAGGCGTGCCATGGCCAGCCATCGCGCGCGGCCATCCAGATCGCCACGCTGACCGGCCAGATCGGCGCGCACGCGATCCAGCACGGGGCTGAACTCGAAGGTCTTGTTCACGGCGTCGAGACGCGCTTCGGCCTCGGTGTACTTGCCGGCGGCCACCAGCGTCTCGCACTCGGCGGCCACATACTGCAGCTGCGAAGGCGCCAGTTCCGCAGCCTTGGCGTACTCGGCCACGGCCTTGTCCAGCTCGTTCCATCGCTGCAGCACGATGCCCATGTAGTAGTGCGGTTCAGCCGCGGTGGGGGACAGTTCGGCGGCCTTGGCGAAGCTCTCGCGCGCCAGATCCACGCGCTTCATCTCGAGCAGGATGCGGCCGCGCAGAAGCGGGTAGCTGCCGTCCTTGGGGTAGCGGGAGATGGCCCGGTCGATGTGCTCGAGCGCCACCTCGAACTGGCCGGCATGGAAGGCCTGCAGCGCCTGGTCGTACATCACCTGCGTGTTGGCGCGGTCGTAGCGATCGTGTGCATCCAGGCGCACCTGCTTGGAGTGCGGCGTGGAGCATGCGGCCAAGGCAAGCGTGCACAACGCGATCATGCATCGATGCATCGTCATGGCTGTGTCTCCTTGGGGGTCGATGATTCCGGCGCGGAAACGGGTTCCGTTGCGTCGGCGGACTTGGTTGGTGCCGCAGCAGCGTCCTTCGGCACGCCCTGCGGGAAGCCGAGCAGCATGCCGTTCTTGCGGATGTAGTCCGGCATCATGTCGAGCGAGTCCAGCTTGCTCTTCCATGGACCGGCGTTGTCGGTGCGGATGTCCTCGCGCAGCTGGATCATGCTGGGCAGGTTCGGCGTGACGCGCAGCGCCTGATCGGCGTACAGCAACGCCTTGGCCTTGTCGCCGGCGCGCCAGGCTTCCATCGCCTGCATCTGGTAGTTGCCGCCGATCTGCGCGTGCGAGAAGGGCAGCAGGCCGGCGCGCGCGCCCGTCTGCACCGCATCGATCACCTTCAGGGCCTGATCGCCATCGGCCGCGCTCTTGGGGTCTTCCACGATCACCGGGGTCACCAGGAAGATCACTTCCTGGCGCTTGGTCACGTCGGATTGGCCACTGAACGCGCCGGGAATGGCGTCGCCCAGCAGCGGAATCTGGCGATTGCGGGTGTCGGAGCTGTCGGTGAAGAGGCCGCCGAGCACGATCGTCTGGCCGCTCTTCACGCGGACATTCGTGCGCAGGTCCTGATTGGCCTGATTCGGAATGCTGGTGTCCGTGCCCTGAAACTTCACCGTGGCGTACTGGGCCTGGATGATGCTGGGCGCCAGTTCCATGCGCACCATGCCATCCGGACTGATGAAGGCACGGAAGGTGAGCTTGACGCCGGTGTCGATGTACTGCACTTCCTGCGTGGTGCTCGTCTGCGTCTGCGTGGTGGACAGGTAGCCAAGCTTCTTGCCGATGTTCACCTGCGCCTTCTGGCGATTCAGCACCGTCACGGTGGGGCGCGCAAGCACCGTGGTGTTGCGCACCTCGTCGAGCATCTGCAGGAAGATGGCGAGATCGTTGGTGAGCACGCCGACCTGCAGCGTGGGGTTGGTGCCTTCGATCTCGGGATAGAGCGAGGCATCGTTCGCCGTCGCCTTGCCGGGATAGGGCTTCTGCGTGCCGTTCTTGAGCGTGTCGAAGGCATTCATCGGGCCGCCCACCACGTTGCCGAAGTTGATGCTGCCCACGGCGGAGATGTCCAGACCGAAGGCATCGTTCTCGGCGACATCTGCCACCAGGATGGTGGCCTCCACGCGCACCTGCTGCGGCTGCACGTCGGCCTCCTTCAGGATCTTGGCGGCCTTTTCCAGAACATCGGGGAAGTCGTTCACC
>CAIPQY010000031.1 GCA_903867275.1 uncultured bacterium
AAACGGACGCCGCGGCCCTGATCCTTCTTGTCGGAGGTGGCGGTGGACGCCTGGGTGCCATCGTTTTTCAGTTCGTTCGCCAGGCCCTCGAGGTCTGACATCTCATCCCATCGCTGTTCGGTGCGGGTGTGGCCGTCGAGCAGAAGCATTGCGCACGTCTCACCCGGGTACCGGTAGTCGATCTGGCACGCCGAGAGATCCTCGGAATCGAACGGCGCCATGTCGGCACCATGATCATCAACAGGGTCGATCGTCTCGCACGCGATGCTGTCGATCAGGTACGCGCTGCCATCCGGCCGCGTGATCTGGCCGTTGGTGAAGAATGTCTCGCTGCTGCCGCTCAGTTCGGCGCGCGCGTCGTAGGGGTGGTTGGTCAGCGCGCGCTTGGCGGCGCTGCGGCTGTCGAAGAAGTTGTTGGCCGCGAACATGCCCGGCTCGCTCAGCGTGGTGGCGCGCGAACCGAACTTGTTGCCGTCGATGTCTGGGTCCAGGCTGATCTTGTCGGTGAACTGCCGCTTCAGCGGAACCGCGCTGCGGAAGGGCCCACGATCGAAGCCCGGCACCTTCTCGTAGAGCGTGCCATCCGGGTTGTCCACGCGATAGTCGTACGAACCCGCCGCATCGTCGCTGACGATCGGACCGTAGCCCGCGTCGGTCCACAGGATGTCGGCCCAGGTGCCCATGTACTGCTGCCCAGCCGGCGGCGTGGCGACATTGCGAACCTTGCCCTTCACCAGCGCGTTCGTGCGGTCGAACAGGCTTGGCACGATGGTGTCGCGGTTGGCGGTGCTGTAGTTCTGCATCAGCGTGTAGGTCTGACGCATGTTGCTGGTGCTCTTGGCCAGACCGGCGTTGCCGCGCACGATGCCAAGCGCAGGCAGCAGGATGGCCACAAGAATGCCGATCACGCCCAGCGTGACGAGCAGCTCGATGATGGTGAAGCCGCGACGGGTGTGCATGCGTGTCTCCTGGGGCCCCATGGCCCGTGATTGGATACGGGGGCGAATCACCGGGGGATGCCCGGATCAACCCATGTTCATGGTCATCAGGAACTCGGCGTTGCTCTTGGTCTTGCTGACACGGCTCTTCATGAGCTCCATGGCCTCGACCACGTTCATGTCGCTGACCACCTTGCGCAGGCGCACGATCAGTTCGTGCTCCTTCGGGTCGAGCAGCAGCTCCTCGCGGCGCGTGCCGCTGGCGGCCACGTCGATCGCGGGGTAGATGCGCTTCTCGACCAGCTTGCGGTCCAGGTGCAGTTCGGCGTTGCCGGTGCCCTTGAACTCCTCGAAGATCACCTCGTCGGCGCGGCTGCCGGTGTCCACCAGCGCCGTGCCCAGGATGGTGAGCGAGCCGCCGTTCTCGATGTTGCGCGCGCTGCCGAAGAACTTCTTGGGCTTGATCAGGGCCGCGTTGTCCACGCCGCCCGAGCCGATCTTGCCGCCGCCCGGCATGCCGTTGTTGTAGCCGCGGGCGAGGCGCGTGATCGAGTCGAGCAGGATCACCACGTGCTGGCCGAACTCGACCATGCGACGCGACTTCTCCATCACCATCTCGGACACCTGGATGTGTCGCGCGGCCTCCTCGTCGAAGGTGCTGGCGATCACTTCCACGCGATCGGGCGTGTTGCGGCGGAAGTCGGTCACTTCCTCGGGACGCTCGTCGATGAGCAGCACGATCACGTGCACATCGGGGTGGTTCTTGCAGATCGCGTTGGTGATCTGCTGCAGGATGACCGTCTTGCCGGTGCGCGGCGGCGCCACGATCAGCGCGCGCTGGCCGAAGCCGAGCGGCGTGACCATGTCGATGATGCGCGTCTCGATCTTGGCGGGCTGGTCCAGCATCTCCAGATGGATGCGCTTGTTGGGATGCAGCGGCGTGAGCGCCTCGAAGGTGGGCAGATCATGCAGCTTCTTGGGGTCGGTGCCGTTCACCTGGTCCACGCGAAGCAGCGAGAAGTAGATCTCGGTGTCCTTCGGCGGACGGGTGATGCCCGTGATCACCTGACCCTTGCGCAGGCCGTGGCGGCGCACGAAGCCCTGGCTCACGTAGATGTCGTCGGGGCTGGGCAGGTAGCTGTATTCGCTGCTGCGCAGGAAGCCGTAGCCCTCGGGCATCAGGTCCAGCGTGCCGGTGGCGGTCATCAGGCCATGCTTGGCGGCGCGGTGCTTGAGAATCTCGAACACCAGGCGCTGCTTGCTCATCGCGCCCTGGTCCTCCAGACCTTCCTTGCGCGCGATCTTCATCAGCTCGTCGCCGTTCATGCGCTGCAGGCCGGCGAGGTCCAGGTCTTCCTTCTTGGCGGCCTTCAGCTTGCCGCCGGCGGCCTCCTCCAGCTGCTGCAGATCCATCTCGAGCTGCTCGTCGGTGGGAACGCTGCCGGGCGTCAGGGACATCACCGGCATGTACGGCTGCCCCGGCTGGCCCTGACCACCTCCACCACCCTTCCGACGACGACGACGCTTGCTCATGGAAATCTCTGCGATGTGGGCAAATGGCCGATGGCCATCGCCTTGGGAAAGTCCTGATGCCGGGGCCCCGCGCGGGGTCCTGCGAACTGGACATGTGGCTGGAACCGGGGGGAGCCCTGAAAGCGCTGGCTCGAGGTGGGACGGAGGCTCAGGCTTCGCGCGGGAGATTCCCGAGGGCCTGCAGCACCTGTTCCCGCAACGACGCCGGATCGCCGTCGTTGCGAAGCACATCATGTGCGGCGGCGCGCTTGCGGTCAAGTGACCACTGCGCGGCTTCCCGGCGGGCCAGTTCGTCGGCGGTCCAGCCGCGGCTGGTCATCACGCGGGTGTGGCGGATCTGCTCGGGGGCGTCGATGAACCAGATGCGGGTACAGGCATCGGCCAGACCCGCCTCCAGCAGCAAGGGGGCGTCGATCACCAGTGCGCGGGTGCCTGCCGGTGCTGCCGCGAACATCTTGGCGCGCTCCGCTTCCACCCGAGGATGGATGAAGGCCTCGAGCCGCGCCCGCTCGAGCGGGTCCTTGAACACGATGGCGCCCACGGCGATGCGGTCGATCTGGCCCTGGTCGTCCAGAATGCCCGGGCCCCACCATGACTGCAGTTCGGTTTTCAGTTCGGGCGTTCGGTACAGATCGCGCACCAGGCTGTCCGAGTCGCACACCACGCACCCAAGCGTGCGCAGGATGCCCCCCACCTCGGATTTGCCGCTGCCGATGCCACCGACCAGGCCGATCACGGGAAATTTTTGTGGCCGTTCCACGCGCCGGCGAGTTTAGTGGTTGTTCAGTTCAAAAGCCCGTTATTTTGCGACCAAGCCGTGCGTGTGGGGTTGCATCGTTGCAGATTCTGAACGATCCCCCCGCAGCAAGGGGTGCTTCGGTTCCGCATGTCACATGAATTTTCCAAAATGGGTTTGCGTTGCCTCGAATCGGGGATATGGTGATCGCAACTCAAGTCTGGAAAAGGCCGGTGTCCCGCAGGGATGCTGGAAAGACTTGAGGGTTCGAGCGAAAGCTCGAAGCATCGGAGGGCTACTCAAAACATCCTGGTTCACTCAAACGGCTCTCCCGCCGTCTGTCACTTCCTCAATCGTCCGCGTCACCCACAGGCCTGACTTCCCGATCCGACC
>CAIPQY010000032.1 GCA_903867275.1 uncultured bacterium
CGTGGACCAATCCACCTTGTTGCTGCCGGGCTGCACGTTCGGCGTGGGCAGCAGCACGTACAGCGAACTGCATCCCTTGGGCGCCATGGTGGGGTCGGTGGCGGCGGGATTGCAGGCATAAATCGACGGGTCCTCGCTCAGCGTGCCGTTGCGCGCGATGTCGGCGAGGTTGCGCTCGTACTGGCGGCTCACATAGATGGTGTGGTGCGGCAGGTCGACCTCGCCATCCAGGCCCAGATACAGCATGGCGGTGCTGCAGCTGTAGCGACTGCGGTCGATGCGCTCGTCGCTCCAGCGGCGCCGCAGGTGCGCCGGCACGAGCGTTCGCATGGCGTGCGTGGCGTCGGCGTTCAGCACCAGATTGCCGTGGCGACGCAGCGCGCCGTCCACATGCACGCCAACCGCGCGTCGGCCCTCGAACTCGATCGCGTCCACGCCGCGCCCCAGGTGGAAACGCACGCCCAACTCCTCGGCGATGTCCGCCATGGCGCGCATCACCGCATTGCACCCGCCTGTGGGGTGCCAGATGCCGTACTCGTACTCGATGAACGGCAGGATGCTGAAGAGCTCCGGGCACTCGTACGGGCTCATGCCCAGGTACTTGCTCTGGAAACTCATCGACAACCGGATGGAGGGATTGCGGAAGTATCCCTTCAGGTGGTCGTACAGGCTCTGCCATGGACGCAGGTGCGGCGCCGCCTGCATGGCGTCGCGGGACACGAGATCGAGCACGCTGCGCATGGGGCGACGCAGGATGGGCGTCATGGCCTCCAGCTTGCGGCGGTTGTCGGCGATGAAGCGCAGGAACGCCGGACCGTCGTGCGGCTCGATGCGGCTGAGGCGCTCCGACATCAGGGCAAGATCCTGCGTGGTGTCGAGCGTGATCGGATCGCGCTCGGGTTGCCCCAGCAGCAGTCGGTACATGGGATCGAGCCGGGTCATCTCCACACTGTCGCTCAGCTTGCGACCCGCGGCGGCCAGGATCTCGTCCAGCACGTAGGGCATCATGAAGAACGTCGGGCCCAGGTCGAAGTGGTGATCGCCCAGCGACAGGCGGCGCGTTCGGCCGCCGACAACGGGTTGCCGCTCGTACACGTCCACGCTGGCGCCACTCGCGGCCAGCAGGATGGCGGCGGCAAGGCCTCCGGGACCGGCTCCGACGATGCCCACATCGGATGCGTGACGGAGGCTTCGTTCTGCGGCGATCATGTCGGGTAGTTTCGCATAAATCGCGGCGACGGATTCGGCGTGAATCCGCGGCGGTCAGGCAGGCGAACCGGGCCGGAGATGCAGGTGCAGCAGGCAGGCGATCCGAATTGGTCGGTGGATGGCGAGGCGTGGCTCGCGTGGCCGATCAGGCAGCGCTGGCTTGCGTCGTTCCGCCGCGCCGTGGCCGCCCATGGTCGCGAGATCGCCCAGGTGATCGCTGATGAGATCGGCAAGCCGGAGAGCGAGGCCTACGTGAGCGAGGTGCTGCCGCTGCTTGCGGCGATGCGCTGGCACGCCAGGCATGCGCGCGGGGTGCTGCGCACGCAGCGTGCGACGGGTCGACCCGCGTGGCTGCTGGGTCGCCGCGCACGCGTGGGTCGCGCGCCGCTTGGGCATGTGCTGATCATCGCGACATGGAACTATCCGGTGGGCCTGCTGGGGGTGCAGCTGGTGCAGGCGGTGATGGCGGGCAATCGGGTCACGGTGAAGCCCTCGGAGCGTTCACCGCACTCCCAGCAACTGCTCGTGCGACTGGCGGCGTCGTGTGGATTGCCGGACGGATGGCTTGCGCTTGCGGACGCGACCGCCGAGGCGGGCGAGCGACTGGTGCGCGAGGGAATGTTCGACAAGGTGATGTTCACGGGTGGAACACGCGTGGGTGCGGCCGTGGCGGCAACGGCGGCCAAGCGCTTGATGCCTTCTGTGCTCGAACTCAGTGGACACGATTCAGCGGTCGTTCTGGCCGACGCGGATGTGCGGAAGGCGGCCGAGCGGATCTGGTTGGCCATCACCATGAACGCCGGGCAGACCTGTATGGCGCCTCGACGCGTGCTGGTGGATCGCTCGTGCTATCGCGCATTCCTGTCGGAACTGGCGCCCCTGGCGGCCGGTGCGCGGCCGGTGCGACTGGTCTGTTCGGGCGAGGCGGATCGATGCATGCAGCAGGTGGGTGCAGCGCTTGCGCAAGGTGCCCGAAGCCTGAGCGGCGTGGTGGAACCTGCGCGCGATGGCTGGATGCGGCCGATGGTGGTGGCGGATTGCAGCGCTGCATCGGCGCTGGTCGCCGGTGATCACTTCGGCCCGGTGCTGGCGGTGTTGCCCGTGGACGGCGTTGACCATGCCTTGCGTGTGCACGGAGCGTCGCGGCATCGATTGGCCGTGGGCGTGTACACGCGTTCTGCTTCGCGCTGGCGTCGGGACGCGGGGTTCATGATGCGGCTGCGTGCCTCGGTGATCACCTTCAACGAGAGCGTGACGCCCACCGGCCATCCTGCCCTGACGATCGCCGGTTCCGGTGGCAGCGGATGGGGTGCCTCGCGAGGGGCGGCGGGTCTGCTCGAACTTTCAAGGCCGATCTCCGTCACGGAGACGGCATCATGGACGCCGGCAGCGGCGCCACCGAGTGCGGCGGCGATGCGATGGCTGGACAGGGTGGTGCGTTGGAGTCATCGTGCTCGACGCGTGGCGCGACTCGTTTCGCCGCCCGTGCCGGAATCGACAAGCAATGTGGTGCAGCCTGTGGCTGCCGAAACGGAGTCAGGGACATGAGCAAGCGTGCAATCGTGGTGGGTGGTGGTCTGGCCGGACTGGCGGCGGCGGTGGAACTGTGCACCGCCGGCATGCAGGTGACGGTCGTGGAGCGCAACCAGCACCTTGGCGGCAAGATGAACGTGCTGGACGAGGCGGGGTTCCGCTTCGACATGGGACCCACCATCCTGACGATGCCCCAGGTTGTGCGCGGCATCATCGCGCGCAGCGGACGCCGGCCCGAGGACTACCTGTCTTTGGTGCGTCTGGATCCGCAGTGGCGCTGCCTGTACGAGGACGGCACGCGCATCGACCTGCTGGAGAACCTCGATTGCATGGCGGATTCGATGGACCGGCAGTTCCCGGGTTTCGAGAGTGGTCCGGGATGGAAGCGCTTCATCGAGTGGAGCCGCCGGATGTACCGCCTGAGCGAGCGCGTGTTCTTCTACAAGGATCTGGGCGGCATCATCGACCTCATGCGCAAGCCGCCGACGAACGATCCGGCGCTGCTTCGTGATGTGGTGGCCATGCGCATGCACAGCACCGTGGCGCGCACGGCTCACAAGTGGATTCGCGAGCCGCACCTGCGGCAGCTCAGCGAGCATTTCCTGCAGTACGTGGGCTCGAGCCCGTTCCTGTCGCCGTCGATCCTTGGTCTGATCGCCTCCGCGCAGGTGGATCATGGGTGCTGGTACGCGATGGGCGGCACGCGACAGGTGGCGCGGTCGCTCGAGCGCATCCTTCGCGAGGAGCGGGCGGAGCTGGTGTGTGGCGTGGGCGTGAAGCGCATCCTGCAGACAGGTGGCGCGGCGTCGGGTGTGGAGCTGGAGGATGGCCGAACCCTGCAGGCCGATCTGGTGGTGAGCAACTGCGACGTGCAGCGCACCTATCGCGACCTGCTTGGCGACGCGGCCAGTCTTGGCGAGCAGCGCAGCATCGCCGCGCGATACACGCCGGCCTGCAGCGGCGTGGTGCTGTATCTGGGCCTGAATCGGCAGTATCCGCATCTGGCGCACCACAACTTCCTGTTCAGCGGGGATTCGGTGGCGGAGTTCGACGACATCTACGCCAAGGGCGTGCCGGCGCGCGACCCCACGATCTACCTGTGCGTGCCCAGTCGCACCGATCCTGATCAGGCGCCGAAGGGCGGCGAGGCGATGTACGCGCTCATTCACACGCCTTACCAGCGCGGCGGTCAGCGATGGGAGGGTGCGGGCGGCCTGCTGGAGCAGTACCGTCCCGTGGTGATCGAGAAGCTGAAGCGTTTCGGCATGCAGGACCTGGAGCAGCACATCGTGCTCGAGCGGCATCTTTCGCCGGCCAGCATCGAGCGTCTGTACAACGCCGAGGGCGGTGCCATCTATGGACTGGCGAGTCACGGCAAGTTGCACGGTGGCTTCAAGCCTCGCAACCGCAGCCGTGTGGTGCGCAACCTGTATCTGGCTGGCGGCAGCTCAAATCCCGGCCCCGGCGTGCCGATGGTGCTGATGAGCGGCGTGACCGCCGCGCATGCGGCGTTGCAGGACTGCGGCATGTCCACGCAGGGCCGGATCTCCGGCACGAAGGCGGAGGCGTGGGCGACCGCAGCGGCCAACTAGCGCAGGTGGCCATGGAGGACGCATGGAGCCCACGCTTCACCGCGTTCTTCGGTTGGTACGTGGAGCGGAAACTCCGCGGTGCGTTCCATGCAGTTCGCATGCTGCCAGAGAGCGACGCTGCATTGCAGGCGCTGCGCGCGCATGAGGGGCCGGTGCTGGTTGCGCTGAATCACGCTTCGTGGTGGGACCCATTGATCGCGGTGCTGCTGCGCAGGCGCCACTTCGCCGACCGGGACAACCTCGCGCCGATGGACGCGCATGAGCTTCGACGATTCCGCATCCTGCGCAATTTGGGCATCTTCGGCATCGATCCGGACGATCCGGGCGCCATGGAGGCCATGGCGGCGTATGTGCAGCGTCGGCTCGCGCAGATGCCGCGCAGCAGCGTGATCCTGACGCCCCAGGGGCGCTTCGTGGATGTGCGCCAGCCTGTGGTGCCTCGGCCCGGGGCCGCCGCGCTGCTGGCGTCGCGCACGGACATGGCGGCCTGGAGCGTGGCGATCGAGTACGCGTTCTGGACCGACGCGCGGCCCGAGGTGTTCCTGCGCGTGCAGCAGGTGCAACGGCCCGTTGATGCGCGCGTGTCGACATGGCAGCGATCGCTGCAGCAGACGATGGAGATGAACCGGATCGCGCTGGCCGACGCGGTGCAGTCGCGCGAGCCTGCGCGATTCCGCATCATGCTGGGTGGTGGGCAGGCGCAGGTGAATCCGCTCTATGACCTGTGGCTGCGCGTCACCGGCCGCGGTGGTGCGATCGATGTCGCGCGTCGAGTCGGTGAGCGCGCATGAGCGACATGTGGTCGCTGCTGGCATGGTCGGGCCTGACCTGTGCGGCGCTGCCGCTGTGGATGACGCTGCTGAATCTGCGCCGCTACCGCGTTCCTGCGGTTTCCATGCGGATCGACGAGCGGGTGGATGTCTGCATTCCGGCCCGCAACGAGGCCTGCAACATCGAGGCATGCGTGCAGGGTGCACTGTCGAGCGTGGGCGTTCCGGTGCGCGCACTGGTGTACGACGATCAGAGCACCGATGACACGCCCGGCATCCTTGAACGATTGGCGCTGAAGCACGGCGGACTGGTGCGTGTGCCAACGCAATCGCTGCCGGACGGCTGGAACGGCAAGCAGTGGGGCTGCGAGCGCATGGGGCAGGCGAGCGACGCGGCGTGGCTGCTGTTCACGGATGCCGATGTGCGCATCGCGCCGAACGCGATCGCGTCGGCCGTGGGTTTCGCGCGGAGCAGCGGTAGCGACCTTGTGAGCACCTTTCCGCGAGAGGCATGCGGCACCGTGGGTGAGGCACTCGTGGTGCCGTTGATCCACTTCATGCTGCTTGGATACCTGCCCATGGGCTTCATGCGACGCGATGGTCGGTCGGCGTTGGGCGCAGGCTGCGGCCAGTTTCTGCTGGTGCGTCGCGAGGCCTGGCTCCGCAGCGGCGGGCATGCCGCCTTCAAGGACAGCATGCATGACGGCATCATGCTGCCGCGCAGCATCCGGAAGTCGGGTGGTCGGACCGACCTGTTCGACGGCACGGCGCTGGTGGAATGCCGCATGTATCGCGGGTTTGCCCAGACCTGGCGCGGCTTCGCCAAGAACGCCTATGAAGGGCTGGGTTCCGTGGCTGCGCTGGTGTTCTTCACGGTGCTTCACGTGGTCGGGCATGTTGCGCCGTGGATCGTGCTGGCTGCGTGGATGGCGGGGTGGGGGGTGCCGTCAACTGCGCTGCGCGCGGGTGCGGGCGCCGTGGCGTGTGGCCTGTTCACGCGCGTGCTGCTTGCCGTGCGCTTCCGGCAGCCTTGGATCGGTGTGTGGCTGCATCCCGTCTCGCTGCTGCTGCTGACCGCGATCCAGTGGCACAGCCTGTGGCTGACCATCGCCGGTCGTCGTGCGTGGCGCGGACGCGTCGCTGGCGCTTGATCCGTCAGACGGTCGGGAGTGCGGGCGCACGCGTCTCCGTGCGCGCGTCCGGCCGGGCCGTCTGGATCATCACCATCTCGCGGTAGGGGCCTTCGCCCTGCATGAGTTCGTCGTGCGTGCCCATCTGCTGCACGCGACCGCCCTTGAGAACCACGATCAGGTCGGCATGGCGGATGGTGGACAGGCGATGCGCGATCACGAATGACGTGCGATTGCGCATCAGGTTGGAGAGGCCCTGCTGGATCGCCTGCTCGCTCTCCACATCGAGATTGCTGGTGGCCTCGTCCAGGATCAGCACGCGTGGGTCGGCCAGCACCGCGCGCGCGATGGCCAGGCGCTGTCGCTGTCCGCCCGACAGGCGCACGCCGCGTTCGCCGATGCGGGTTTCGTATCCCTGCGGCAGGCGCGCGATGAAGTCGTGGGCGAAGGCCGTGCGCGCCGCAGCCTCGATGCGCTGCATGCTCGCCTCGCGATCGGCATAGGCGATGTTCTCGGCGATGGTGCCATCGAACAGGAACACGTCCTGCTCGACCACGCCGAGCAGCCGTCGCCAACTGCCGAGACGGATGTCGCGCAGGTCGATGCCGTCGATGGTGATGCGGCCCGAGTCCGGATCGAAGAATCGCGCGATGAGATTGGAGAGCGTGGTCTTGCCGGCGCCGCTCGCTCCGACGAATGCCACCACCTGACCCGATCGAACCTGGAACGACACATCATCGAGCACGTGCTCCTTGCTTCCCGGGTAGGCGAAGGTGACGCGCTCCAGGGCCACATCGCCGCGCACGTCGGCGCGCTCCAGTGTTCGCGCCGATGCGTGGTCTGGCAGCTCGCGTGGCTCGTTCAGCAGGTCGAGCGTGCGGTCATATCCGGCCAGGTTGGTCTGGAAGTTGGTGGCGCTCGAAGCCAGCGACTCCATGGGCCCAAGCAGCATCACGAGGTAGGTCATGAACAGCACCAGATCGCCGGGCGTGAGCGAGCCGGCCAGCACCTGCCGACCGCCGTACCACAGCAGCAGCGCGCTGCCGGCGGGCACAAACAGCGCCCAGCCCAGCTCGATGCCGCGGCTCCACCACCAGGTCAGGATCTCCTGACGCGCCATCAGATGGCTGCCCGTCGCGAAGCGGCCCGATTCGCTGCCTTCACGCGCGAAGGCGCGCACCACGCGCATGCCGCCGAAGGTTTCGGTGGCCTGTGCGTCCACGTCGCTGCGCTGCTGGCGGATGTCCCGATACAGCGGTCGAATGCGTCCGATCCAGGTTCGGTGGCTGAACCACACCAGTGGCAGCAGCAGCACCGCGCCGATCAGCAGGCGCCAGTCGGTGGCGGCGAGCACGATCAGGATGCCCACCAGCTGCACGATGGCGCGGAAGGGGTTGTAGATCATGCTGAACACCAGTTCCGACACGCCGCCTGCGTCCTCGCGCAGCAGGCTGGTGAGTCCGCCGGACTTCAGCTGCCACACGCGCCCGAGCGGCAATCGCACCGCGTGCTGGAAGGCCTGTCGTCGCAGACGCACCTGCAGCAGCTTGGTCACGCGCGTGGCTTGCCACCTTCCGATCAGATGCGTGGCCGTGCCGATGATGCTGACGCTCACGATGCCGATGGCGATCGCCGTGAGCAGCGCCGTGCGATCAAGCTGCGCGGCCGACGGGGCGAAGCGGGTGATCACCCCGGGCAGCGGCTGGCCCATGAACACGTTGTCGATGGCGAGTTTGGTGGCTGCCGGCGGAATCAGGCTGAGCGACGTGCCGATGGCCAGCGTGGTGAGCGCGAGGGCCATGGAGCCCGTGTAGGGGCGCAGTTCCATCACGAAGCTGCGGAACAGCTCGCCGAAGCTGCGACTGCGCTTCAGGCTGCGCTCGGTGCCGTGGAAGCTGACCACCGTGCGCTCCTTGCGCTCGCGCGCCTTGCGCCGCTGTTCGTCGCGATAGGCGTCGTAGCGGCGGCGGCTGCTGGTGGCGGTCATGCATCGATGGTAGCCGCGGCGTCGTGCACATCCTCGTACACTGCGGCGATGCTGCACCGCCTTCGCATCGCTGCCGCGCTTCTGGCAGTTCTTCCCGCCTCGATCGCCTGGACGCAGACCGCCAAGACGGATGCCCCGGAGGCGGTGTCGTACACGTACAACGGCCCTGCATGCGCGCCGATCGGCTTTCTGAAGGCGCCCAGCAAGGCCAAGGGCTCGGTTCGGCTGGCTGCATACAACGTCGAGAACCTCTTCGACGGCAAGGACGACCCCGCGCTCAAGGGCAAGGACGACGATCTGCCGATGGCGACCGACGAGACGCGGCTGAAGAATCTGGCGGCGGCGATCAAGGCGCTGGATGCCGACGTGCTGGCGCTTGAGGAAGTGGAAAGCAAGGAGTGCCTCGCCTGGTTCCGTGACACCTACCTCAAGGATCTCGGTTACGAGCATCTCGCCAGCGAGGAGGTTGGCTACTACCGCGGCGTGGAGCAGTCGATCCTGAGCCGCTATCCGATCAAGAGCGTCGAGATCCATCCAGAGATGAAGATCAGCGACGCGGCGAAGCGCATTCCGGCCGATGCCGATGCGCGCAAGAAGCAGGGCTGGGCGGACGAGTCGAAGCTTGAGAAGGACGGTTTCCAGCGCAGCCCGCTCGTGGCGAAGATCGCCATGCCCGACGGCAGCGAGTTGAACCTGCTGGTGGTGCACCTGAAGGCCGGCGGCAAGGCGTTCGCC
>CAIPQY010000033.1 GCA_903867275.1 uncultured bacterium
GGGTGCTTGCGGTTGTACTCGTTCAGCGCGAAGTCCTTCATCATGCGGAAGCCGGGCAGGAACTGGCCGCCCGCCTTCACGGTGGGCAGGTGGTACTGGCCCGAACGGCTGACGAAGGTGTGCACCACGCGTCCGTAGGTCTTCACGCCGGCCATGGTCACGGTGCCGTGGGCGTCCTTGATCACGGTGGGTTCATAGGCGCTCTCGCCGCCGTTGCGCAGGGCCTGCTCGTAGGCCTTGGTGGCATCGAACACGGTCAGCGCGATGTCCTTCACGCCGTCGCCGTAGCGGCGGATCTCTTCGGAACCGGCGGCGTCCTTGGAGAGCGGCGTCTCAAGCAGCAGGCGGATGTTGCCCTGCGTGAGCAGGTACTTGGCGGCGCTGCGGCTGCCGGTGGTGAGGTCGCTGACCTGCTCCACGGTGAAGCCGAACGCGCTGGCGTAGAAGTAGGCCGCCTGCTTGGCGTTGCCAACCAGGAAGCGGATGTGGTCGACGTCGATCAGTGCCAGTGGGTCGGCGACGTGATCGAGCGTGTTCACGGACTGCTGGGCGGTGCTGGTCATGGCCCCATGATAGAAGCCTGCCGCGCGAAACGGATGCAGAAAGTGCCGGAGGCGGCTACCTTCCGGCGGTCAAACTCCCATGAGCACCAAGAAGACCATCGCCGTCATCGTCGCCGCCCTCGTGACCGTGGGCATCGTGTTCCTGCTGGTTCTGGCCACGGCCGGCACCCCCAAGGGGGCGCTGCCTCCGGCCGACAAGGCCCCGAGCCCGAACTGAGGCGGACACGGCGGTTCAATAGGTGATCGGGGCGTGCACTTCCAGCCCTGGCAGTGCCTTGCGGCCCTGCAACGCGACCAGTTCGATCAGCACCGTGGCGCCCACCACCTCGGCGCCCAGTGATTTCATCAGTTGCACGCATGCGGCCATGGTTCCGCCCGTGGCGAGCAGGTCGTCCACCATCAGCACGCGCTGGCCTGCGCGCACGGCGTCGTCGCGAATTTCCAGCGTGTCGGTGCCGTACTCCAACGCGTAGGTGACGCTCTTCACCGGCGGTGGAAGCTTGCTCTTCTTGCGGATGGGCACGAAGCCGCAGGAAAGCGCCTGCGCCACCGCCGTGCCGAAGATGAAGCCGCGGCTCTCCGCGCCCGCCACCGCGGTGATGCCCGCGCCTCGGAACGGGTTGGCCATCAGTTCGACGGCGAGCGCGAGGCCTGCCGGATCGCGCAGCAGTGGCGTGATGTCCTTGAACAGGATGCCCGGCTTGGGAAAGTCGGGCACGTCGCGGATGAGGGCCTTGAGCTGCTTGGTTGGCATGCGTCGATTGTGCAGGCGAGTGCACATGGTGCGCAAGCGGGGCTACCATGCGGTCATGGCGCAGCCCAATGCAGGCGTGAAGAAACTGGAGACCGTGGAGCCGGTCGGCAAGCGCGTGCTCATCCGCAAGGATGAGGACCGGAAGATCACCAAGGTGGGCATTCACCTGCCCGACAAGATCGAGATTCCCACCATCACCGGGCGCGTGGTGGCGATCAGCGCGCAGGTGGCGCGTGATGAGGACTATCCGATCAAGCAGTACGACCGCATCCTGTTCAACCCGCGCAACGGCGTGCCGGTGGATTTCGAGGGTGACAACCGCCTGTTCGTGATTCCGGTCGAGGACGTGGTGGCCGTGTTCCGCTCGGCGACCGCCGAGGGCGCCTGAATGCTGCCCGGAGGGAACGCACCGCTGGTGGTTCCCAGGGCGACGGGTCCCGTGATCGGTGATCTGCATCCGCCGGGATCGAAGAGCCTGACGCAGCGTTGGCTGATGCTGGCGGCACTGGCCGACGGCGAGAGCACCATCGAGAACGCGCTTCGATCGGATGACGTGGAGGCGCTGACGCAGGGTCTTCGCACGCTGGGTGCGCGCATTCGCTGGGCGGGCGCCGACACGCTGGTGGTGCAGGGTGTGGGCGGCCGCTTTCCGGGTGGCGGAAGTCTGGATGGTCGCGAGGGCGGCACGCCTGCGAGATTCCTGATGGCTGCCGCGTGCATGGCCACGAAGCCGAGCACGCTGGATGGTTCGAGTCGCCTGCGCAAGCGACCCATGCAAGATGGCGCCGATCTGCTGGCGGCGCTTGGCGCAAAGGTTTCACGCACTGGCGCCGACGAGCTGCCGCTGTCCATCACGCCTGCCGACGCGTTTGCGCGCGGCGGGGTCGTGACCATCGATCGACCGGCAAGCAGCCAGTTTCTCTCCGCCGTGGCACTGATTGCGCCGTGGATGAAGCAGGGACTTCAGGTGCAGGTGCGCGGCGGCATGCCTAGCGATTCGTATGTGGAACTCACGGTGCAGTGCCTTGTGTCGCGTGGCGTGCGTGCAACATGGGACAGTGCCGCTGGGGTGCTGCAGGTTTCGCCGGGCGCGCTGCAGGCGTTTCGCGTGCGCGTGGAGCCGGATGCGTCGAGCGCTTCGTATGGATTCGCGCTGGCGGCGGTCATTCCTGGTTCCTGCGTCCGCGTGCCTGGATTGCTTGCCACATCCGCGCAGCCCGATGTGGCGGTGGCGAAGGCGCTGGCGGGGCTTGGCGCGCACATGCATGCCGACGACGAGGGGCTTTCCGTACGGTTCGGTGACCAAC
>CAIPQY010000034.1 GCA_903867275.1 uncultured bacterium
GCCTCCATGCCCAGGATGGGCATGCCCTTCGCGTCCTCGGCGGCGCCGTGCGCCAGTCGCATCGCCTCCAGCAGCGTCATGCGGCCGCCCGGATGCTGCTTCAGGAACTTGAGGCCGGTGTCCAGATCCTCGCGGCGCACTTCCACCCAGCGGCCATTGATGCGCACCAGCGGACTGCCCTTCTTGGCCAGCGCCTCGAACGCCTCGATCGACAGCGGCTGATCGCCGAGCGCGATCTGCCACGCGTAGTTCACCACGCTGTGCAGGCCAAAGCCGCCGCTCCGCGCTTCGCCCTTGGGCGGCGCAAAGCCGTCGCCTTCCATGCCTTCACCCTCGATCAGCAGTCGGGCGCCAACGCGCGTGCTGGCCTGCGACCACCAGTCGGGCACCAGGCAGCGCACGCCGCTCTCCTCGATCACGGGACGAATCTCGCGCAGGAACGCGTACGCCTCCGCGGTGTCCAGATCCAGGCCGATGGGTGCGGCCTCTTCCAGCGCGTCCTCCAGCTTGGGCCAGATGCGCGAGGCGCGCGCGAGTTCGCTCAGCAGCATCTCGGCCGTGCGTTCGGCGCCGCTCTTGGCACCGCCCTTGCCAGCGGCCTGCTTCCACACGGTTTCGGCGTCGATGATGGTCGGCGGATCGTCGGTGGTGGCCAGATGGAACACCAACCGCCACGCGTGACGATCCTCCTCGCCTTCCTGCGCCGCGTACAGCGCAGGCGGCGGCTCGATCAGTTCAAGCAGCAGGCGCATGGCACGGCCTTCGCCGATGTCTTCCAGCATGCCCAGCCACTGACGCACGCCGCGCACCAGGCTCACGTCGCCGGTAGTCGCCTGCGGCACATCGGGTGTTCGATCAAGCAGGCCCTTCAGCCACGCCACATGCGCATCGATCGCGGGATCGCGGTCCTCGATGGCATCGATGTAGCTCTCCTGCACCATCACGCCGCGCACGAAGCTGTCCACGCACGCGCCAAGGAAATCCTCGAGCACGGCCCATCCATCGGCCTCGTTGCTGTCGGCCACGGCGCGGCACAGCGGCGGCATGGCGGCGAGCAGCGTGGCCGCCTTCTCCGCGGTGCCGGCGTCGCTCAGCCACGGGCGCCAACGCGCCTCCATGCGACCGCTGCGATCCTGCTGCACCGAGGGCACCACACGCTGATCTTCGAGCAGTTCCAGCGCGAACCGTGCGGCGGCGCACCAGAAGCGAAGCTCATGGCCAGCCTCATGATCCTGCTCGCCACGCTTCGACTCGTACGCCAGCAACGCACCCAGCACGCGGTCGGCCGGCAACGCCAGCGTTGCGATCTCGCATGCCTCCAGACGCAGGTCGCGTTCGGCATCGAGTGCCAGTCCAAGGTCCGCCACCAGGCGATCACTGGGAGATGGGCGCTGCTGCTCGAACGGCAGCACCAGCGGAATCATCGACTCGACAGCGCCCTCCATGCTCAGGCCCGCCGCCTCGGCGGCATGCTTCACGTCGGCGGTCGACGCGGCGAATGGATGCTTCGGGATCTGATCCTGGACCGGCTCGGGCACCACTGCGCCGGCGCGGAATGCATCCACCGATTCGCCCCACACATGCAGTTGATGACGGTGCCAATTGGCGTGCAGGACAAGCATGGATGCGGGGCTCTTGGGGTCGGTCCGAGTCGAAGAGAAGGCTCATGATTGCGCTGGGACTCGAACCCAGGACCTGCCGGTTAAAAGCCGGCTGCTCTACCGACTGAGCTACGCAATCGCGGACCACGCAGCATACAAGAACCCCGGTGGCCCCCTGTTGGCGAATTTCTGGATCGTATTTTATAGGACTCATATGGTCGCAAACTCGTATCAGACCGATTTTATTGGAACCCCATAACTCGAGCCGAAATGCCTGTGGTCCGAAAATGCATCGTGAATTTGAGGAAGTCGCCCAACTGGGGTCCATATGAATCCGAAGTTGGGGACTGATAAGGCACTTCGCCCCCCCGCGCTGACAGGCGTCAGCGACGAGGAAAGGGCACAACAAGGGAGGCACCCCGTGGAACAGAACTTGCCCATCGTCGACCGCTTCGTTGGCTATCTCGCCGACGAGCGCCATTTCAGCCCCTACACCGGGCGCTGCTACGGACTGGATCTGCGCCAATTCATGGACTACATCGCCACGGAGAGCGGACTCGAGATTTCGATGCCCGCCGAAAAGGCCGCACTGGAATCCGGCAAGGGCGATGCCTCGGCGCGCAACGTGACCGGTCGCATCCTGGCCTGTGACGTGGAGTTGATCCGCGGCTTCCTGAAGCGCATCAGCGAGCAGAACTATTCGGTGGCCACCATGGCGCGAAAGATCGCCACGCTTCGCTCCTTCCACAAGTGGATGGAGCGCGTTGGACTGACCACCAGCAATCCGATGACGCTGATCCGCTCGCCGAAGCAGCCCAAGCGACTGCCGAAGGCGATCACCGTGGATCAGATCGAGCGCCTGCTGTCGGCACCCGATGCCAACGACCTGCTGGGCGCGCGCGACCGCGCGATCCTGGAGGCGCTGTACTCGACCGGCATGCGCGTGAGCGAGGTGGTTGGCCTGAACCGCGGCGACCTGAACGAGAGCGGCGAGTGCGTGCAGATCCGCGGCAAGGGCAAGCGCGAACGCATGGCGCCGCTGGGTGGCCACGCGATGACCGCCATCCGCAACTACGTGAAGCTGCTCGACGCTGAGAAGGCCTCGCTGCCCTCCGGCCCCACCGCCCCGCTGTTCGTGAACAAGAACGGCACGCGACTGAGCACGCGCTCGGTGCGCCGGAAGGTGGCCAAGTACCTGGTGCAGGTGGGTCTGGATCCAGACATCAGCCCGCACACCATCCGCCACAGCTTCGCCACGCACATGCTGGACAACGGCGCCGACCTGCGCAGCGTGCAGGAACTGCTGGGCCACCAGAGCCTGAGCAGCACGCAGGTGTACACCCACCTGACATCGGGCCGCATGCGTGAGGCCTACGACAAGGCTCACCCGCGCGCCGAAGCGGGCTGAGCGTGCAGGGCGGCGAAAGCCGCATCCGCATCGGACATCGCAAGCGACTCCTGCTGGGCCACCGACGTGAGGTGGCCCAGCTTTCGTCTGGCCCGCGGCTGCTTGCCGTACAGGTGCAGATGCACCGACGCAGGCAGTGCGGCGGAAGGTGCAGGCACGACACCGATCAGGTTGCGCATCACCGAAACGCCCGTCGCCGCGGTGTCGCCAAGCGGCATGCGCGCGACGGCGCGAAGGTGGTTCTCGAACTGGCTCGTGCGCGCACCCTCGATGGTCCAGTGACCGCTGTTGTGCACGCGCGGCGCCATCTCGTTCGCGATCAGTTCACCGTTGCACAGGAAGAACTCGACCGCCAGCACGCCTTCGTGTCGCAATCGCGAGAGCACGGTGCGAACACCCGCCTGCGCCCGCTGGATGGCGGCGTCCGGGATGCCCGACGCAGGCGCGACGGTGCAGTCCAGAATGCCCTCACGGTGCTCGTTGCGGCAGGCGCTCCACAGGCGCATGTCCTCGCGACCCGATGCATCGAGCCCGCGCACGGCCACGATGCTGATCTCGCTGTCGAAGGGAACGAACGCCTCCAGGATGCAGGGCACCGAACCGAGCGATGCGAAGGCATCGGCCAGCGACGCGCGCGTGAGCACCTTCGCCTGACCCTTGCCGTCGTAGCCCATGCGCCGCGTCTTCAGCATGGCCGGCAGCGGCACGGCCTGCAGCGCCGCCTCGAAATCACGCGGCGCGTCGACGGGTGCAAAGGCCTGCACCTGCAGCCCGCACTCGCGGAAGAACTGCTTCTCGTGGATGCGATCCTGACCGCACTGCAGCGAAGCCACCCCAGGTCGCACCGGCACGCGTCGTGCGAGCCGCTCGATGGCGGCGGTGGGCACGTTCTCCCACTCGATGGTGACGGCGTCCAGGTCGGCAGCGAAGCGATCAAGCAACGCATCATCGAGCAGATCACCTTGCAGCAGTTCACCCAGACCCTGCACGCATGTCTCGCCCGGCGGCGACAGAAAACGGAACTGCATGCCGAGTCGCGCGCCGGCCTGCGCCAGCATGCGCCCAAGCTGTCCTGCACCCAACACGCCGATCTTCATGCACGCGCCTTCGATGGATCGGGGTTGGCGAGCACCGCCTGGGTGCGGCCTGCGCGATCGGCGGCCAATGCCGCGGCGATCGTGGGATGATCGTTCGCCAGAATCGCGGCTGCAAGCAACGCCGCGTTCTCCGCGCCGGCCTTGCCAACCGCAAGCGTTCCAACCGGCACACCGGCGGGCATCTGCAGGATGGACAGCACCGAGTCGACACCCTGCATGGCGCTGGACATCACGGGAACGCCCAGCACCGGCAGCAGCGTCTTGCTGGCGCACATGCCGGGCAGGTGCGCCGCGCCACCGGCGCCGGCGATGATCACGCGCAGGCCACGCGAGGCGGCCGAGCCGGCGTACTCGAACAGCAGATCGGGCGTGCGATGTGCGCTCACCACGCGCGTTTCATGTGGCACGCCCAGCTTGGCCAGCATCGCCGCCGCATGCTGCATGGTGTCCCAGTCGCTCTGGCTGCCCATGATCACGCCCACGAGTGGATTGGTCGCGTCGCTCATGCGGCAATCCTAATGGGTGGTGGAAGGGCGCCGGCGCCGGTCAATCCGCCAGGCCGGCCTTCTGCAGGTGGCGCTTCAAATCCAGCGAAAAACGGCCGCGCGCGATCATGGCGGCCGTGTCATGCGTGGCATCGGGCAGCACCTCGATGAAACCGCTGCCTTCGGGCAAGGGCACGAAGCAGATTTCCCCGCGAAGCACATCGATCTTCGCCTTCAGGCGCTTCACGGCGCGCTCCAGGTAGAAACTGTCGGCGCTGCCCACCACC
Source organism: uncultured bacterium (assembly GCA_903867275.1). Classification (GTDB taxonomy): domain Bacteria; phylum Planctomycetota; class Phycisphaerae; order Phycisphaerales; family SM1A02; genus SYAC01. The sequence continues at coordinate 4,879 of CAIPQY010000034.1, forward strand.
AGATGCACCTTGTCGTTCAGCACCGGGCCAAGCTTGCCCCATCGCCGCTCGATCAGGCGCGCGATGTCGTAGCCGCTCCACGATTCGTTCACCAACGCGTGGTCGATGACGCCGGTTTCGGGGTCGGCCAGTCGACGCGGCATGCCCGTGCGTTCATCCGGTGGACTGAACATGGCGAACCATGCATCCCACTGCTGCCCGCTGCCGCCGTTTGGATCGATGGCACGCTCCATGCCCATCTCCTCGCGCGCGGTCATGAGCACCTTCTCCATGGGGCCCACGGCGCGACGGAAACTGCCGCGCTCCTCGCCATCCTTGTCGGTGTACAGGTTGGCATCCGCGTACAGGTCGCTGACCTGGAACGCGGAGAAGTCCACTGGATCGGGTGAGCTGCTCCAGCAGCCGCCGAAGAAGTCGGGGTTGGTGAGCTGCAGCCAGAGCGAACTCCATCCGCCACTGGAGTGGCCGGTGAGCAGTCGTGCCTCGGGCC
>CAIPQY010000035.1 GCA_903867275.1 uncultured bacterium
CGTCGTCGCAAGCGCAAGACGCAGCCCGCCGACGCCACCGCCATGCTTCTCAGCGGTGCATTCGACGACCTGCCGGACGTGGCCGACGACGAGCCCAGCGTGATGGTGGCACTGCGCCAGAAGGAAGCGCAGGAGCGCGCAGCGCGTGATGCCGAGCGCAAGGCGCGCGATGCCGAGCGTCGCGCAGCCGGCGAGAACGTGCCTGAAGGCGAAGGCGAAGCCTCGACCGAATCGAGCGAAGGTGGCGACGGCGAAGGTGGCGAGCGTCGCGGACGCCGTCGTCGTCGCGGACGCGGCCGGGATCGCGATCGCGGTCGTGGCGGCGAGGGCGGCGGCAACGCGCCCGCAGCTGCCGGCACCGAAGGTGGCGAAGGCCCGCCCGCCGGCGAAGGTGGCGAAGGCGCCGCATCGACCGAAGGTGGCGAGGGTGGCGAGGGTGGCGAAGGCGGTCGTCGCAAGCGCCGTCGTCGTCGCGGTGGTCGCGGTCGCAATCGCGGTGAAGGCCGCGAAGGCCAGCCCGCCGGCGAAGGCCAGGCGCAGGGTGAACCGCAGGGCGAAGCCGCTCCCGCCGAAGGTGGCGAGGGCGACCAGGGTGGCGAGCCGCAGGGCGATGGATCGAACGGTGGTGACGAAGGCGGCGAGCGCCGCGGTCGTCGTCGTCGTCGAGGCGGTCGTGGTGGTCGCGGCGGTCGCGATCGTGGCGACGGCAACCAGGGCGGCGAAGGATCCAGCCAGGGTGGCGGAAACGGCGACAGCGCCGGCGGCAACGGTGGCGGCGCAGGCAACAGCGCTCCCTCGCAGCCATCCGGCTCCGAAGGCGGTGATGCCAAGCCCAAGAGCATGTTCCGTTCGCTCTACGGTGCGGCGCTTCGTCGACTGAATCCGGGCGCTGCCCGAGACGCCATGAAGAAGGACGGCTGATCCAGTGTCATCGCGGCGCCTGATCCTGCTCGGCAGCACCGGGTCCATCGGCGTCAGCACCGTGGAGGTGCTGCAACACCTGCGCGCGACGGGCGAGGCCTCGTTCGAGGTCGTTGGTCTGGCTGCGGGCTCGAACGCCTCGCTCCTTGCCGAACAGGCACGCGCGCTTGGCGTGCGAGAGCTGGCGCTCGCGGATGCATCCGCCGCGGCGTCGCTTGCATCGCTTGGCAATGTGCGCAGCGGCCCTGACGCTGCGCTTCGACTTGTGGAGGATCTGGCGCGACCGGGCGATGTGCTGGTGGCCGCCATGGTCGGTTTCGCCGGTCTGGCAAGCGCACTGCGCGCCATCGAACTGGGTTGCCATGTGGCGCTCGCCAACAAGGAAACGCTGGTGGCCGCGGGCGAGATCGTGACCGAGGCCGCGCGCCGCAAGGGCGTGCAGCTGTTCCCGATCGACAGCGAGCACAGCGCGCTGGCGCAGTGCATCCGCTCCGGACGCATCGACGAGCTGGATCGCGTGGTGATCACCGCCAGCGGTGGTCCATTCCGCACCTGGAGCGCCGAGCGCACGCGCAACGCCACCGTGCAGGAAGCCCTGCGCCACCCCACGTGGCAGATGGGTCGCAAGATCACCATCGACAGCGCCACGCTGATGAACAAGGCCCTCGAGATCATCGAGGCGCACTGGCTGTTCGGACTGCCCGCCGAACGCATCGACGCCATCGCGCATCCGCAGAGCATCGTGCACGGCTTCGCCGAATTCCGCGACGGCAGCGTGATCGCGCAGCTGTCGCCGCCCGACATGAAGCTGCCCATCCAGATGGCGCTCACCTGGCCCGCGCGACACACCGGCGTTGCCAAGCGCCTCGACTGGACCAGCCTGAAGTCGCTCGAGTTCGAGCCCATCGATCACGCACGCTTCCCCGCGGTGCGTCTGGCGCACGAGGTGATCCGTCGCGGCGGCAGCGCGGGCGCCACGCTGAACGCCGCCAACGAGGTGGCCGTGCAGGCCTTCCTCGACGGCCACATCGCGTTCGGCCAGATTTCGGACCTGGTGGAGCAGGCCATGCGTGAATTGCCGGACCGCGCCCTGCGCACACTGCACGACGCGCAGGCCGCCGATGCCGCCGCACGCGAATTCATCCGTCATCGCACGGGCGGCGTGGCGCTGGGAACCTAGACTGCATCCATGCCCGCATTCGGGCGAAGGAACAAGCCATGCAGCTTCTCGGCGACGGCGGCAATCTTCTCCTGATCGTGCTGGGCTTCAGCCTGCTGATCGCCATCCACGAGATGGGGCACTTTCTGGCTGCGCGCTGGGCTGGCATCCGCGTGGACGCCTTCGCCATCGGCATGGGTCCCGCGGTGGTGGCGTTCCGACGCGGCATCGGTTGGAAGCTGGGCAGCACGCACCACGAGGTGGAGCGCCGACTCGGTGCGCCGCCCGAGCAGATTTCCATGGAGCGGCTGCGCGAGGCCGGAATCGGCGAGACCGAATACGGCCTGCGACTGCTGCCATTGGGCGGCTTCGTGCGCATGAAGGGCCAGGAGGATCTGGAGGCGATCGAGTCGAGCGCGGATCCCGATGCCTACGGCGCGCGCCCCATCTGGAAGCGCATGGTGGTGGTGAGCGCCGGCGTGGTGGCCAACGTGATCCTGGCCGTGCTGCTGTACGTGGCCGCCTTCATGGTGGGCGTGCGTTTCGAGAGCCCGACGGTGGGCGAAGCGCGCATCGACGGACCTGCGGCCACGGCCACCAACCTTGGTGGTGGCGATCCGGGGCTGCGTGCCGGTGACCTGATCACGCACATCGACGGCACGGCCATCCACACCTTCGCCGACGTGCAGATCGCCGCGGCCATGAGCAAACCCGGTCGCGCCACGCTGATCGATGTGCAACGGCCTGGCGTGGCGCAACCGCTTCGCTTCGAGGCCACGCCCGTCGATGACCCCGCCGCGCGCCTGCGAACGCTCGGCATCTCGCCCGCGCGCGATGGCGAGATCGTGGACGACAAGGCACTGGATCCGCTGCTGCAGCCGGCGCTGCAGCGCAGCGGTCTGTCGGCGGCCGGTGTCGGTCCCCGATGGAAGCTGGCCTCGGTGAACGGTGCCCCCTGCACCACGATGGAACTGCTGCAGCAGGCATGTGCCGTGGGCGACGGCGCGCCGATCGCCACCACATGGGCTGGTCCGGCCGGCACCACCGCCGCGGCAACCCTGCATCCCGATGTGCAACTGCAGCGACTTGTTCCCGCCGATGACCCGGAGCAGGTGGAACCCAGCCTGCTCGGCTTCACGCCGCTCACGCGCATCGACTGGGTGCGTCCCGGCTCGCTGAACGACGGCACGTTGAAGCCTGGCGATGTGGTGCTCGCGATCAACACCGTGCGTGGACCACGCCTGGGCGAATTTCGCTCGCTGGTCCGCAAGCAGGCGGGTCGGCAGGTGGCCATGCAGGTGCTTCGCAATGGCACCGCCACCACCCTGAGCGCGCGCGTGGATTCCGCGGGCCGTCTCGATGTGCTCATCGCCGCGGCGATCGATCAGCCGCTGATGGCGCGACCGATCGATCGTGTGCAGGGCGGCGGCGCCACCGCCGTCGCATCGCTGGAGCTTGGCGCGCTTGCGCGCATCGATTCCATCGGAGGCACGCCCGTCACCGACTGGAAGACGCTTCGCGCCGCCCTTCGTTCCGCCGGCTCGAACGGCGGCGCAGCCATGCAGGTCACCGCCTGGGGCGCCGACGCGTCGCGCACGATCTCGATCACCATCTCGCCCGACGATGCGAAGGCCCTGCAGGCACTTGGCTGGACCTTGCCCCTGCCGCTCGAAGCCTTCGATCCGCTCATGACCACGCTTTCGGCGCACGGCAATCCACTGCGCGCGGCCGCGATGGGATTCGACGAGACCGGCAAGCTGGCCGTGCTCACATGGCTCACGCTCGACCGCCTGGTGCGCGGCACCGTGCCGGTGGACCAGTTGCGCGGCCCCGTTGGCATCGTGCATGTGGGTGCGCGCGTGGCTGATCGCGGCTTCATGTATCTGGTGTTCTTCCTGGCCATGATCAGCGTGAATCTGGCCGTGCTCAACTTCCTGCCGCTGCCGATCGTGGACGGTGGCCTGTTCCTGTATCTGGCCTACGAGGCGGTGCGCGGCCGACCGCCAAGCGTGCGCTTCCAGAACGCCGCCACCATGGCCGGACTGCTGCTGCTCGGCAGCCTGTTCGTGGTCACCTTCTACAACGACGTGATGCGTCTGGTCAGCGGCGGCTGACGCGCCACCTTTCACACGGAGTCCCGCATGCAACACCCTGTTTCCATCGTCACCGGCGCCGGCTCTGGCATCGGTCGCTCCATCGCCCGCATGCTTGCCGAGAAGGGCCACCACGTGGTGCTGGTGGGCCGAACCGAGCAGAAACTGGCCGAAGCCTCGGACGAAC
>CAIPQY010000036.1 GCA_903867275.1 uncultured bacterium
CGCGTGCTGGGCGAGGCGCGTGGCGTGTTCAACTGCGAGGCCGGCAGCATCCTGATGCAGGAGGATGGCGTGCTGTGCTTCCGCCACGCCGCCAACGACTCGGCCAGCGAAAAGGAGAAGATGCTGGTGGTGTCGGGCAACCCGGTGCGCCTGCCGATCGACCGCACCAGCATGGCGGGCGCCGCCGCGCTGGATGGCTTGGTGGTGGTGCGCGATGCGTACGACATCCCGGAGTCGGCCTCGTTCCGCTTCAATCCGCACATCGACAAGATGACGGGCTTCCGCACGCGAGCGGTGATCTCCGTGGCCATGCGCAGCAGCCAGAACGAGCTGCTGGGCGTGCTGCAGCTGATCAACCCGCGCGATGCCGACACAGGCGCTGCAACGGAATTCACCGAGGACGACCAGAAACTGGTGGTGCACTTCGGCGGCATGGCGGCTTCGGCGATCGAGCGCAGCAGCATGACGCGCGCCCTGGTGCTTCGCATGATGCGCCTGGCCGAGCTGCGCGACCCCAAGGAGACCGGCGCGCACGTGCAGCGCGTGTCGCAGGTGGCCACGCGGCTGTACGTGTCGTGGGCGACCAGCCGCGGCATGCCCGAGGCGCAGATGTTCAAGCAGCTCGACCAGCTGCGCCCCGCCGCCATCCTGCACGATGTGGGCAAGGTGGGCATCGCCGACGCCATCCTGAAGAAGCCGGGCCGGCTGGAGGATGCCGAGCGCGAGACGATGAAGTTGCACACGACCATCGGTGCGCTGACGCTGATCGGCACCAAGACCGCACTGGACGACGCCATTCGGGACGTGACGCTGTACCACCAGACCAAGTGGGACGGCACCGGCTACCCCACCCGCGAGCAGATCGTGGAGACGCTGACCGAACTGGGCATGGACGCAAGCCACGTGCCCGAACCCAAGGGTGAAGGCATTCCGCTGTTCGCGCGCATCGTGGCCATCGCCGACGTGTTCGACGCACTGATGTCGCGCCGCGCGTACAAGGAACCGTGGGATCAGGGCAAGGTTCGCGACGAGATCGAGCACAGCGCCGGCACCCACTTCGATCCGGAACTGGTGAAGCTGTTCGTGGCCGATTTCGAGAACTACTGCAAGATCCACGCTGCCATCAGCGAGTGACGCCGCGCGCCGGCCCGCGCGCCGGAAGCGATCCGCGCATGGCACTTCACCCGCATCGCACGCGGTAGGCTCGGTCGCCATGCAGCCTCTCTTTGCAACGATTCGCGCCGTCGCGCTCGCCACCCTTTCGCTTGTGGCGACCGCCCACGCCGACGCGACCGCTCCGACCCGCGGCTACTACCGCATGCCCGCCATCCACGGCGACACCCTGGTGTTCGTGTCGGAAGGCGACCTGTGGCGCGTGAACATCAACGGCGGCGACGCCACGCGGCTCACCAGCCACGCGGGCGAGGAACGCGATCCGTCGATCTCTCCTGACGGCACCACGCTGGCGTTCACCGCCACCTATGAAGGCCCGCGCGAGGTGTACACCATGCCGCTCGTCGGCGGCCTGCCCATGCGCCGCACATGGGACGCGGGACGCGTCGGCACCACCGGATGGGAACCCGACGGCACGCTGCTGTACGCCACCAACGCGGGCAGCGACCTGCCCGCCATCCGCACCTGGCGCCACGACCTGAAGCGCGACACCCGCTCGCCCATTCCGCTGGCGCAGTGCAGCGAGGCCGCGTTCCTGGATGCATCGCACATCGTGTTCACGCGCCTGCAGTTCCAGGGCAGCCACACCGACCGCTACAAGGGCGGCACCGCACAGCAGCTGTGGAGTTTCACGCTGCCCACGCCCGATGCGACCACCGCGGAGGCGTCGCCGCGCACCACCGACTACGACGGCACCAGCCGACGCCCGCTGGCGTGGCGTGATCGCGTGGTGTTCACCAGCGATCGCAGCGGCCGCATGAACCTGTGGTCGATGAAGACGGACGGCACCGACCTGAAGCAGCACACCAGCCACGCCGACTTCGACATCGGCAGCAGCTCGATCGACGGCGACCGCGTGGCGTACCAGCTGGGGCCCGACCTGCATGTGTTCGACCTTGCAAAGGGCACCGACAGCACGCTGGACATCCACCTCACCTCGGACTTCGACCAGATGCGCGAACGTTGGGTGAAGGATGTGGCCGGCGCCGTGAGCGCGGCGCATGTTTCGCCGGATGGCGATCGCGTGGCGTTCACGCTGCGTGGCCGCGTGTTCGTGGTGCCCGTGAAGCAGGGACGCACGGTGGATGTGGATCATCGCACGGGCATCCGCTACCGCGAGGCCACCTTCATGCCCGATGGCAACCGCCTGGCCGCCATCAGCGACGCATCCGGCGAACTGGAAGTGACGCTGCTGCCCGCCAACGGCGTGGGCGCGCCCGAACGCAAGAGCGGCGGCAGCGACACCGTGCGCTGGCTCGCGGCGCCCTCGCCCGACGGCAAGCGCATCGCGCACACCGACAAGAAGCTTCGACTGTGGGTGCTGGATGTGGACAGCGGCAGGGACACGCTGGTGGAGGAGAACGGCGTGGATCAGCCCACCGACCTGGCGTGGTCGCATGACAGCCAGTGGCTGGCCTATGTCTCCCCCGCCGCCAACATGAACATGCAGGTGCGCCTGTGGCCGGTGAGCGGCGGCAAGGCCATCGACGCCACCACCGATCGCTACGACAGCTTCAAGCCGCAGTGGAGCGTGGACGGCAAGTTCCTGTACTTCCTGTCCAACCGCAGCTTCAACAGCGATGTGCGCAGCCCGTGGGGTGCGCGCGCGCCGGAGCCGCACTTCGCAGAACCCGGGCTGATCTACGAGCTGGCGCTGAAGGCCGACGCGCGATCGCCCTTCCAGGCCGAGGATGAACTGCACAAGGCCGCCGAGAAGGCGAAGAAGGACGCCAAGAAGGACGAGAAGAAGGACGACAAGCCCGCGGACGCGAAGTCGGCGGATGGCGACAAGGACGATGCGCCCAGGAAGGACGACGCGAACAAGGACGACGCCGACAAGGACGGCGCCAAGAAGGGCGCGGACAAGAACGGCGGCGCGAAGAAGCCCGCCAAGGTGGTGATCGACGTGGATGGCCTTGCCACGCGCATCGAGCCGGTGCCGATCAAGCCCACCAACTTCGGCAACGGCCCGCTGCTGGTGACCGACGACACCATTTTCTGGCTGAAGTTCGGTCAGGACGGCACCGACGAAGCGGACGAGGACGCCCGTGCCGGCACGCTGATGGC
>CAIPQY010000037.1 GCA_903867275.1 uncultured bacterium
CCCCCTCAGACACACCTCATCACTCGGAGTCTTCGCAAGATGCATCGCTCTTCGACGCACCCCTTTGGGTGCCGCCGTGCTGGAATCCTGTCGCTCGCCTGTGCGGCCATGTTGTGCGCCACCACTGCGCTTGCGCAGACGCCGCCGTCCAGCGAGCCGCTTGATGCGCCGCCCACCGAGGCGCCGCGAAAGAAGACCACCAGCCGTCCAAGCACTCCGCCTGTCGAGCCGCCCAGCGAGCCTGCCCCCAGCAGCGTGCCGCCGGTCGAGCCACCCATGTCCGACTCGGGCGCAAGCGCGCCTGTCACGCCGCCGTCGCTCACGCCGGGTGGTGACATCGGCGATCTGCGCACGCGTGCGCGCAATGCAGCCGACGCAGCCAACTGGTCGGAGGCCGTGATCGCGTGGAACGCGGTGCTGGAAAAGAGCCCGAACGACGCCGAGGCGACGGCTGGCCTGCAGATGGCCAAGACCAACCTGGCGGATGTGCCGCTGGTCGATCAGGTGCAGCAGGAACTGTCGGTCCGCGCGCAGCGCCTCACCGTGCAGTTCAACGATGCCATGATCCGCTCGGGCGAGAAGCTGGGATCCGGCGACTACGCCGGCGCCATGAGCGATGTGCAGAGCGCGCAGCAGATGCTGGATCGCGATCGCGCGGCCATTTCGCCGGCCGCCTACGAGGAGATGTTCAAGCGCGCCACCGAGCAGATGGACAAGATCACCGGTGCACGCGTGGCTGCCGAGGCCACCAAGGCCGGTGATGCGCAGAACGCAGCCACCAAGCAGGTGCAGGCGCAGCGCCAGAAGCTGGCCGCCGAGCGCCAGAAGCGCCTGAACGAGAACCTGCTGCAGGTCCGCAAGCTGCAGATGGAGATGAAGTACGACGAGGCGATGCAGGTGCTGGACCAGATCCTGTTCGAGGATCCCAACAACGCCGCCGCGCTCACCCTTCGCGACGTGATCGAGAGCGCCCGCGTGTACCGCAAGTACAGCGATGTGCAGCGTCAGCGCGCATTCGGCTACGGCCAGCTCACGCTGGACACGCTGGAGTCGGGCGTGCCGCCACGCGAGAACGTGAGCGGCGCGGGTCCGCGCAGCCTGAGCGGCTCGATGGTGTACCCAGAGGATTGGCCGAACATCTCGGCGCGACGTTGGCGCGACTTCGCGCTCGGCAGCAACGCCGGCAGCGAGGCTGATCTGAACCTGGCCAAGAAGCTCGACGAGCCTCTGGACAACCTGCAGCCCGAGCAGCCGCCCGAGAATCTGGGCAAGTGGATCGAGTGGTGGGGCAAGGCCGCCAACGTGCCGGTGTACGCCAACTGGGCGGCGCTGCAGGTGAACGGCATCGAGCAGTCGGCTGCGGGCATCGATCTGCAGTTGCCGGTGGCCACGGATTCGAACCGAATCACCATGACCAAGCGCGACGTGCTGAACCGCATCCTGGAGCAGTCGGGCGGCAATGATGAGGAAGGCAAGCCCAAGGCGCTGCCACCGGCTTCGGAGCCGCGCGTGGAGTTGGTGCACGGCTACGTGCTGATCACCACGCAGCAGGATCTGTTCCGTTCGCCCTCCGCCCGAACCCCTCGCGTGTATGACGTGCGCGATCTGGTGTTCCTGGAGCGCCAGTTCCAGTCGACCGGCGTGCCGCAGGCCTCGCAGGGTAGTGGCGGCGGCGGCGGTGGTGGCGGCGGTGGCGGTGGTGGTGGCGGCGGCGGCGGCGGCTTCAGCGGTGGCGGCGGAAGCGGCGGCGGCAGCGGTGGCGGTGGCGGTGGCGGCGGCTCCAACACCGAAGACACCGACAAGGTGCAGCAGATCAAGGACCGCATGAAGCAGATCATGGATCTGATCAAGGCCGTCGTTGACACCAACACCTGGGAAGCCGACAGCAACGGCGACGACCAGAATGACAGCCGC
>CAIPQY010000038.1 GCA_903867275.1 uncultured bacterium
GCCTGCCGCAGGCTCGTCCAGCAGCAGCAGGCGCGGGCGACTGGCCAACGCGCGCGCGATCTCGAGTCGACGCTGCAGGCCATAGGGCAGATTGCGAGCCGCGTCGTGCGCACGCGCATCCAGCCCCACGAATCGAAGCAGCTCCATCGCGCGCGCATCGCTGTCGGCATGCTCGCGCCAGTAGGCCGGCAATCGAAGAAGATTGGTGAAGTAGTTGGTGCGCAGTCGGCCGTGCATGCCCACCAGCACGTTCTCCAGCACGCTGAGCTCGCCGAACAGGCGGATGTTCTGGAAGGTGCGCGCGATGCCCGCCGCCGCCACCACATCGGGGGTGCGCCGCGTGCGCAGCCACAGCACGAAGGCTCCGCCACCGCCAAGCAGCGCGCCCACGAACGCGCTGCCCCACGTCCACAAGGCACCCACCTGCGCCAGCGCCGGGGCGATGCAGCCAAGCGCCTTGCCCCACAGGAACGGTTCGCCGTAGACGTAGTTGGCGACGATCACGGCCTTCCACAGGGCCACCGCATTCACCGCCAGCACGCAGGAAATCGCCGCCGCGATGGTCGTTCCGCCCACGCGCAGCAGCAGCCGCGCGGCGAAGGGCTTGCGCACCACCTTGCCCTGGAAGCGCACTTCGCCGCTGCTGGGCTGGTACACGCCGGTGATGGCGTTGAACATGGTGGTCTTGCCGGCGCCGTTCGGCCCGATCACCGCGAACACCTGACCGGGCTGCACCGCAAATGACACGTCCTCGTTCGCCACCAGACCGCCGAAGCGCATGGTGACGCGATCCACCTCGAGCAGCGGCGCCACGCTCACGTCGAACCCCCCGCCTTGCGGCGCTCAAGCCGCGCCGGCAGCAGGCCATCGGGGCGCACGCGCATCATCACCACCAGCACCAGGCCGAACACCAGGTACTTCCAGTTGTTGGGGCTGCCAAGCACGTTGCTCGCGTTCACCACGCCCTTCTGCTGCAGCCAGCTGGCCAGCTTGGGCAGGGCGATGTTGGCCACGCCGATCATGGCGAGCGCGCCCACCAGCACGCCGTTGATCGATCCCATGCCACCCACGATCACGATGCACAGCGCCAGGATGCTGATCTGGAAGTCGTAGTTGCCGGGTTCGCCGGTGCTCGCGTACAGGCTGGCCCACATGCCGCCGGCGATCGCGGCGAGCGCCGCGCCGGTGGCGAAGGCGTACATCTTCACCGGGATCGGCGCGATGCCCATGCAGCTGGCGGCGAGCTCGTCCTCGCGCACCGCCAACCATGCGCGGCCGGTGCGGCTGCGTTCCAGATTGCGGCAGGCGAACACGGCCAGCACGGTCATGCCGAGGAACAGCCAGTACCAGGGCGCGGGACTGGAGCCGAACTCGCCAACCAACGGAAGCGACGGCGGTGGCAGCGGATTGATGCCCTGCGTGCCCTTGGTGATGGCGTCGAGATTCTTCAGCACATCCTGGGCGATCTCGCCGAAGCCAAGCGTGACGATGGCCAGATAGTCGCCGCGCAGGCCCAGCGTTGGCGCGCCGAGCAGGAAGCCGGCCAGCGCCCCCGCCACCGCGGTCACCCCGAGCGCCGACCAGAAGCCCAGCTGGAACGGATAGATGTCGCAGGTGCTGATGGCGAACGCGTACGCGCCGATGGCCATGAACGCCGCCATGCCCAGGTGCAGCAGGCCGGTGAAACCCGTGACGATGTTCAGGCCGAGTCCCAGCAGCGCGAAGATGAGCACGCCACGCATGGGATCGACCAGGCCCAGCTTGAGCGGACCATCGATCATGCCAAGCACAACCGCCGCGGCCAGCAGCAGCATGTCCGGGCGAAGCAGTCGTCGCGCGGCGGACATCAGACCTTGTCCCTCAGCTTCGCGCCCAGCAGACCGCTTGGGCGGAACACCAGCGTGAGAATGAGGATTCCGAACACCACCGAATTGGTCCAGCGCGCCTCCAGATAGCCGTCGCTCAGCGCGCGCACCACGCCGATCACCAGCCCACCCACCACCGCGCCCGGCATGCTGCCGATGCCGCCCAGCACCGCCGCGGTGAACGCGTCCATGCCGGTTCGATAGCCCATCTGGAAACTGATCGTGTTGTTGTAGAGCGCGTAGATCACGCTCGCGAATCCGCCCAGCGCACCACCGATCAGGAAGGTGCTGCCGATCACGCGGTCCACATCGATGCCCATCAGGCTGGCGGCGGTCGGGTTCTGCGCCACGGCGCGCATGGCCTTGCCCAGCTTGGTGTAGCGCACCAGCACCGTGAGCGCGACCATCAACGGCAGCGTGACGCTCACCACCAGCAGGTCACTGGCCGTGAAGGTGACATGCCAGGCGGCGGGCAGCAGGTTGTCATCCGACACCAGACCCGGGAAATCCTTCGGCGCAGCCGCCGCCACGCCACCGCCAAACACGCCCATGGGCAGGCCGCCCCAGAACAGCGCCACGTTCACCAGGATGAAGCTGCAGCCGATCGCGCTCACGAGCAGCGTGAGCTTGGGCGCGTTGCGCAGCGGTCGATACACCACGTAGTCGATCGTCCAGTTCAGTCCGGCGCAGAACACCGCGGACGCCAGCAGCAGGATCACCACGCCCGACGCGCCGCCCAGCCCACCCCACGCTTCCACGCCCAGCGCGCCGGCGATGGTGAGCGCCAGGAACGCGCCCAGCGTGCACAGATCGCCGTGCGCGAAGTTGATCAGCTCGATGATGCCGTACACCATCGTGTAGCCGATCGCGATCAACGCGATGATCATGCCGTTGCTGAGTCCGGTCACCAGCTGCTGCAGGAGCGGATCCACCCATGAGGCGGCTTCAGGCGCATCCGTGGATGCGGCCAGCGCCAGAGGAACCGCTGCGGCAAGGTGGTGAAGGATGTGCACGATGTCAGCCGCCGCGGCAGATCACTTGCCCAGCACCTTCACGAACTTGAAGTCGCCGTTCTCCACCGTCTGACCACTCATGATCTTGCTGGTGGTGTCGCCGTTGACGTCGAAGCTCCAGGTGCCCAGCGCGCCGTCGAAGTCCTTCGTGGACGCCACGGCCGCCAGGATCGCCGCACGATCCTTGGTCTTGGCGCGCTTGATGGCGTCCAGGAGCACGCGCCCGCACTCGTAGCCGTACAGCGCATACGCCTCGGGATCGGTGTTGTACTTGGCCATGTAGGCCTTGCGGAACTCGGCGCCACGACCGGTGAGCTGGTCGGCGGGCAGGCCACCGAAGGTGACGAAGGTCTTGCCGTTCAGGTTGGCGGCGCCGGCGGCCTCGATGAAGGCCTTCTCGAAGCAGCCGTCCGGCACCATGAACTTGGCTTCCACACCCACCGAGCGCAGATCCTTGGCGATCTGGCCGGCGTTGGTCTGGGTCGTGCCGCCGTAGTACACCAGGTCGGGCTTGGCGGCCTTGATCTTGTTGGCGAGCGCCTTGTAGTTGCTGGCCTTGGAGTCGATGCCCTCGCGACCAAGCACCTTCAGGCCGATCTCCTTCGCGCGCTTCTCGAACACGTCGGCGATGCCCTTGCCGTACAGCTCGCGGTCATCGAGCAGGTACACCGTCTTGCAGCCCATCTCCTTGGTCCAGTCGGCGGCCACCGTGCCCTGCAGGTCGTCGGTGGGCACCACGCGGAAGTAGTTGATCTTGCCGCTGGGGCGATAGATGCGGGGCTCGTTGGCCTCGCCGGTGCCGGGCTTGGTGAGGCCGGGGTAGGTGTTGCCGGGGCTGATCATCACCAGACCCGCCTTGTTCAGCACGGGCATGCTGATCTTGGCCGCGCCCGAGTTGTAGGTGCCGATGTAGCCGATCACCTTCTCGTCGGCGAGCGCCTTGTTCGCGTTCTGCGCCTCCACGGCGGGATCCCAGTTGCCGCGCTGCGGGCTGGCGTCGTCCATGTCCTCGTACTCGATGGCCATGCCGTCCACCTTGCCGCCCACCTCGTCGATGGCCATCTTCACGCCGTTCACCATGCTGGTGGTCTGCGCGTTGGCGCTGCCGGTGCGCGGCAGGCTGCTGACGATCTTCAGCGAACCCTGCGCGAGGGCGATGGAGGCGATGGCGAGGGAGGCGATGGATGCGAGGAGACGGTTCTGCATGGGGTTGTTCCCTGTGTTTGGACCGTGACGGATTTCGGTTGCGGTCGAAGCGGTCGCGGGGCCGCGAATATAGAGTTTCCGGTGCCATGGCGTGCGTTCGGTCGCGCTCGGCAAGAACCATGTGGAGCCCCGCTGACATCGTGGATGCCGCCGCCGCCGGTCTTGCCCGAGCGGCGCAGGCCATGGATCTGGAGGACGCGGTTCGCGGCCTCGACGACCTGCCCGAGCGACAGGTGCAGGAGACGCTGGCGAGCGCCTTCATCGATGCCGGATGGATCGTGGCGCGCGAGGTGCGCTACCCGTCCAGCCGCCCTCGCTCGAAGGCCGCCGGCGCGCGGTGCGATCTGGTGCTCACGCACGACGCACCGCTGCAACCCGATGCAGAGGCCTCGCTCTTCGATCCGGTCGATCCGGCGCCCCCGGAATCCGCATGCTGGATCGAGGTGAAGGTGGCTGCAGCCATGGATGTGGAGGGCGCATCCGCCGCGTATGCACGCACGCTGTCGCACACCGCCATCGCCGACGCGGCCGTGCTGGCGAGCGAAGCGCAGCTGCATCACGCGTTGCTGCTGCTGGTGCTGTTCGGCCGCGATGAACCGAGCGTTCGCCATGATGTGCGCACGTGGGTCGACGAGGCGCTGGTGGCGGGCGTGCAGGTGCAGACGCCGCGCGTGCGCACCTTCGCGTTGCGCGAACGCCGCGGCAACGCCACCGCCGCCGTGGTGGGCGTGCCCATCCGATGCGCCGCGGGCGACATCACGAACTGAGTGGATTCTCTCCGCGCGCCAGTCGCAGGATGGCCTGCGCCGCTTCCTCGGCGGGGTCGTGGCCGCGATAGGGCTCCAGCACGCCGCGCAACGCATCCGTGGCGGCGCGCATGCGGGCCTGATCGGCGAGCAATGTTTCGGCGGCCTGCCACACCGGCTCGGCGCCACCCATGTGCGGCACGAACTCCGGAACGATGCGTCGACCCGCGAGAATGTTCGGCAGCAGGCGGTTTGGCGTGGTGAGCAGCAGTCGCGATCCGAAATACGACAGCGGCGACACCTTGTACACCCCCACCATCGGCTTCGCCTGACGCGTCACATCCAGGCTCACCGTGCCGCTGACGCACAGCGCCAGATCGCACCACGCGATGGCGGCGTCCAGATCGCCCGTGATCAGGTGCAGGCCCGACGGAACGGAGTCGCCGATGCGCGACCGCACCAGCTGCAGCAACTCGGCGTTCGCCGCGACCAGCAGCGCGTTCAGGCGGCGATGACGCGACTGCATCTCGCTCAGCGCGCGCAGCAGCAGCGGCAGATTGCGGCGCACCTCGCTCGAGCGGCTTCCCGGAAGCAGCAGCACCTTGGGCGAGCCTGCCGGATATTCGGCGGCGCGCGCGACGGTGTCTTCCGCAAGCGGTCGATTGATGACGGGATGCCCGATGAAGCGCGCCGGCACCTGCCGATCGCGGAACCACTTCTCCTCGAAGGGCAGCAGGCACAGCACGCAGTCGGTGCAGCGACGCAGCTTGTTCAGCCGCCACGGCCCCCACGCCCACAGCTGCGGCGCCACCAGATGGCACACGCGCACGCCGCGTCGCTTCATGCGCTTGGCCACGGGAAAGTTGGCCGCCGGCGAATCCACCGGCACATGCACCGCCACGCGATGCTGGCTGCACCAGCGATCGATGGCCGCCGCGTGGCGACGCACCGCGCCGATGCGCGAGATGGCGGAGAGCCCCATGGCGCCGTCATCGGCGGAACGCTCGATCACGGTGGCACCCGCCTCGGCCAGCTTCGGCCCGCCCCAGGCGATCACCGGCAATTCCGGCGCCAGACGGCGCAGCGCGGCCACCACCGGCGCGGCATGCGCATCGCCGGAAGGCTCGAATGCCGTGATCAGCACGCTGCCGCGCGCCGCCGCCTGTTCGCCTTCGCCGCCCTTCATGGCCATGCGATGGAAGGTAGCCGAGCCGCGGCGATCAGGCCCTTCGCTACCATCCGTCCCCCTCGGAGAACACCATGCTGAAGCGCACCCACACCTGCGGCGCCCCGCGCGCCGATCATGCCGGAAACCAGATCACGCTGTGCGGATGGGTGAACACCTACCGCGATCAGGGCAAGGGCCTGGTGTTCCTGGACCTGCGCGACCGCGAGGGCCTGTGCCAGGTGGTGTTCGATCTGGCGGATGTGCCGCCCGAGGTGGTGGCCGCGGCACGCAGCCTGCGCCGCGAGGACTGCATCGCCGTGCGCGGCACGCTTCGCAAGCGCGCCGGCGACCCGAACCCGCGCCTGGCCACCGGCGAGGTGGAACTGCTCGCGAAGGAGATCGAGGTGTTCAACAAGGCGCAGGACCTGCCCATCCTGCCCGACGAGCACGAGGCCGACAAGATCAACGAGGAGACGCGCCTCAAGTACCGCTACATCGACCTGCGTCGTCCGCGCATGCAGCAGATCCTGCGCACGCGCTACAAGGTGACCAAGCTCACGCGCGACTACTTCGGCGGCAACGGCTTCACCGAGATCGAGACGCCCCTGCTCATCAAGAGCACGCCGGAGGGCGCGCGCGACTTCATCGTGCCGGCCCGCCTGCATCCCGGACAGTGGTACGCGCTTCCGCAGAGCCCGCAGCTGTTCAAGCAGATCCTGATGGTGGCCGGCTGCGAGCGCTACCTGCAGATCTGCCGCTGCCTGCGCGACGAGGATCCGCGCGCCGACCGTCAGGCGGAGTTCACGCAGATCGACCTGGAGATGAGCTTCGTCGACCGCGAGGACGTGATGCAGGTGATGGGCGAGTTCGCCCGCACCGTGTGGAAGGATGTGCTGGGCTACGACATCGGCACCATCGAGCGCATGACCTGGCAGGAATCCATGGAGCGCTTCGGCATCGACCGCCCGGACCTGCGCTTCGGCCTCGAGATCCGCGACATCAGCGACGCGGTGCGCGCAAGCGACTTCCAGGTGTTCCAGCAGGCGCTCGGCAAGAAGCGCGCCGGCCGCGACGGCGTGGTGAAGTGCATCCGCGTGCCGGGCGGCGCGGAGAAGCTCACGCGCAAGATGACCGACGGCTACACGGAGTTCGTGAAGCAGTTCAAGGTGGGCGGCGTGGCGGTGACCAAGGTCGGCGCGAACGGCTTCGACACCGGCGTGGCCAAGCACCTGGAGCCGTACCGCGCGGCGCTGACGCAGCAGCTGGGTCTGGAAGTGGGCGACTCGCTGCTGATCGTGGCGGACCACTGGGACACGGCCACGAAGGCCATGGGCGAACTGCGCCTGAAGCTGGGCCGCGACCTGCAGCTGATCGACGACACCAAGTGGAAGTTCCTGTGGGTGGTCGACTTCCCCATGTTCGACTGGGATGACGAGGGCAAGCGCTGGGTCGCCATGCACCATCCCTTCACCAGCCCGAACCCCGATCAGTTCCACCTGCTCGAAAGCGATCCGGGCGGCTGCCTGAGCGCGGGCTACGACCTGGTGGTGAACGGCAGCGAGATCGCCGGCGGCAGCATCCGCATCCATCGCATGGATGTGCAGGAGAAGGTGTTCAAGTTGATCGGCCTCACGCAGGCGGACGCCGAGCTCAAGTTCGGCTTCCTGCTGAACGCGCTGCGACATGGCGCCCCGCCGCACGGCGGCATCGCCTTCGGCCTGGATCGTCTGGTGATGCACCTGGTGGGCACCGACAACATCCGCGACGTGATCGCCTTCCCGAAGACGCAGTCGGGCGCCGACCTCATGATCGACGCGCCCGGACCCATCGACGTGCAGCAGATCACCGATTGCGGCATGAAGATGACGCTGCTCGACCCAAAGTCCGCGTAACAGGGACGGGGGTCATTATTGGACATCGATTGACGTCCAATAACGACCCCCGTCCCTCTACCGCGAGTCAGTGAACGCCGTTGGCGGCGAGCCAGCGCTCGCAGTCGATCGCGGCCTGACAGCCCATGCCCGCGGCGGTGATCGCCTGGCGATAGGTCTGGTCGGCCAGGTCGCCCGCGGCGAACACGCCCTCGAGGTTGGTCTGGCTGCCGCGCGTGCGCAGCACCACATAGCCCTTCTCGTCCAGTTCCACGCCGCTGCCCTGCAGGAACTTCGTGGCCGGCGAGTGGCCGATCGCGATGAACAGGCCGCGCACCTCCAGCGTGCGCGCGGCACCGGTCTTCAGGTTCTTCACCACCACCGACTGCAGCGTGTCCTGTCCCACCACGTCCTCGACGGCGCTGTCCCACACCATCTCCACCTTGGGATTGCCCAGCACGCGATCCTGCATGCTCTTGCTGGCGCGCAGCGAGTCGCGGCGATGGATCACGTAGACCTTGCTCGCGAACTTGGTGAGGTAGCTGGTCTCCTCCATCGCGGTGTCGCCACCGCCCACAACCGCCAGCGCCTGATTGCGATAGGCCGGCAGCGCGCCGTCGCACACCGCGCACGCGCTCACGCCGCCGCCGTTCTGCGCAAGCCGCAGCTCGTTTGGATGCCCCAGCCAGTTCGCCGTGGCACCCGTGCTGATGATCACCGAATGCGCCTGCACCTTCTTGCCGTCCGAGTCGGTCATCGTGAAGGGGCGCTTGCCGAATTCGCAGTGGTCGATGTTGGCGTCCACCACGCGCGTGCCGAATCGCTCGGCCTGCTCGCGGAACTTGGCCATCATCTCGGGGCCCGTCACGCCATGCGGGAAGCCGGGATAGTTCTCCACCTCGGTGGTCAGCATCAACTGACCACCCGGCAGCACCGGAGCGGGATTGGTCTGCGGAACACCCACGTACACCACCGGATTCAGGTTGGCGCGCGCGGCGTAGATGGCGGCCGTCCAGCCAGCCGGGCCGCTTCCGATGATCACCACGTTCTCGATGCCAGTCGACATGCCGGTCACTCCGTTGCTGAGGGGCCACGCGGCCCGCGGTTCACTTGATCAGTCCGGCCTTCTGCGCCAGTTGCCTCGGCGGCGGCCACATCACGATGTCGCCCACGCCATCCGGCGGATCATGCTTCGCGGTGTTGCCGTCCTCGTGATCGCCGCCAAGACTCCACAGCAGCGCGCCCGTGGCGGTCACCTGACCCCACGCGGTGTCGATCGCCTGCGGCTTGCTGCCCACGTCGCGATACTCGAATGCGCCGTACTTCTTCGAGTACGGATCCATGTTCATGCGTCGCAGCGCGAACTGCGGGAACACCTGGTTGATGTCGCGCGGCCACTGCTTGCCGTTCTCCATGCGGAACCCGCACAGACCCATCGACACGCAGGTGCCGTCGATCTCGGCGATCACGCGCATGCGCAGCGCGAACACGCGCTGCATGTCGCCCAGCAGCAGGCTGACCGACGCGTAGCGCACCGCGTTCAGGTTGCTGAACTCGCTCGGCTGCTCGTTCATGGGGTCGTAGAAACGCATGCGCCAGCGACGCCACCAGTCGTCGTACACGCTTTCCAGACGCTCCTTCGAGGCATCGAGACTGCCGTGCACCTCGGCGATCGCGCGCCACTGCGCGGCGGCACCGAAGCGCGTGATGGGCGCCGACTCGGCCTGATTGCGGCCAAAGCGCTCCGCGAACGCGGCGGCATTGGGCTGGCCATCGGCGCCGAACGCCTGCACCAGCACCGACTCCACCACCACGCGGTCGCCCTCGGGAATCTCCAGCCGCTTCATGCGCTCGTTCTCGCCGCGCTTGAGCATGGGGTACTCCTTCAGCGAGAACTTCTGCAGGGTCGCCTCTGGAATCTGATCCAGGTGATCCGCCAGGAACACGCGGTGCGCCTCGAGCGAACTCGCCAGCAGTTCAAGGGCCACCACCTTCTCCGTGGACATGCGCTGTTCCGCCGCCTGACGAAGCATGCGCAGGCCATCCACGCCAACCTGGAAGGCGCCGTCGAAATTCTTGGCGGCACCCAGCCGCTGCATCTCCAGGATCGCGTAGGCGGCCAGGCCGCGCACCGCACGCAGGTACGGGAACGCCCCCTCGCCCACCGCCGAACCCGGCAGCGCCACCAGACCCTTCGCCTTCAGCGCCGCATCCACGCCCTGCTCGCCGTAGGACACGCCAAGCACGGACGATTCCCGCGAAGCGTTCAACGCCTTGGCAAGATCCGGGTTCTTGGCCGCCCAGTCGCTCCAGGCCTTGGCATCGGTCATGCCAGACCAGATGTCCGCCGGCATCGGCACCGAGCCATCGCCCGGCATCGCGCTGGCCTTCGTCCACGCGGGCCACAGCGTGGTGGCGGCGCGCGACTTCACGCTGACATTCTTCAGCCACACATTCAGGCGATCGTTGATGCTGCCCTCGGCGGCAGTCGCCGGTGCGGATGTCTTGGCGGCGGGAGGCGTGGCGGCCGGCGCGGTCTTGGCGGCATCCTGCGCCATGGCAAGCGGACCACACAACAGCAGCAGCGCGGGGATGGTGTTCATGAATCGCATGCAGAGGCCTCCGAAGGGGCGGGCAGCATACCCCCGGACCTCGGGCTAGACTCGCCGACTTGCCATGCGCCGGGCCCCGTCCCGCATGCCCCACGCACTTGTCGCCTCAGGAGCCGTTGCATGATCATTGGAATCCCGAGTGAATCGAAGCCGAACGCGCGCGTCGCCGGCATGACCCGAACGGGCACCATGTCGCACCGCCTTGCAACCACGGGCGGTCAGGCGTGAGCGGCGGCGTGCCGGACAAGTGCAACGTGCTGCTGGCCGGCAGCGGTGGCCGCGAACATGCGCTTGCGTGGAAGCTGCGCCAGAGCCCACGCCTGGGCAAGCTGTGGGTCGATCCCGCCGCCAACGCAGGCCTTCGCCAGTTCGGCACCCCGTGCCCGCAGGGCTTCGAGCCACGCAACCGCTTCCATCTTGAGCGCTTCCTCGAGAAGGAGAACGTGCAACTGGTCGTGGTCGGCCCCGAGGCGCTGCTTGAACAGAGCTTCGCCGACGACCTTTCGAAGCCTCCGCAGCGACTGGTGTTCGGCCCCACCCGCGCCGCCGCGCGCCTGGAGTGGGACAAGGCCTGGTGCAAGCAGCTGCTTCGCAGCGCCAATGTGCCCACCGCCGAAAGCCGCACCTTCAACGCGCAGCAGATCGAGGCCGCACTGCACTATGTGCGCAGTCGCCCAGACCCCGTTGTGGTGAAGGCCAGCGGCCTGTGCGCGGGCAAGGGCGTGGTGGTGTGCGACGATGCCAAGCAGGCCGAAGCCGCGGTGCAGTCGATGCTGCTGAACAAGCAGCACGGCGACGCGAGCGCGCAGGTGGTGATCGAGGAACGCCTGCACGGCCAGGAAGTGAGCGTGCTGGCGCTGGTCGATGGCAGCAACATCTGGATGTTGGACGCCTGTCAGGATCACAAGCAGGTTGGCGAAGGCGACACCGGGCCCAACACCGGCGGCATGGGTGCCTACTGCCCCACACCACTGGCCACCCCCGAGGTGATGCAGTTCGTCGAACGCGAAGTGATGGTGCCCACCGTGGACGCACTGCGCCGCGAAGGCATCGACTACCGCGGCGTGCTGTTCGCCGGCCTCATGCTCACCCACAGTGGCCCGAAGGTGCTCGAGTTCAATTGCCGCTTCGGCGACCCCGAAACGCAGGCCCTCATGATGCGCTGGCAGGGCGACCTGCTGGACGCCCTGTGGCGCACGGCCGAGGGCACCCTGGACGGAGCCGACATCGGCTTCGCCCGCGGCGCAAGTTGCTGCGTGGTGGTGTGCGCGCAGGGCTACCCGGGCACCCCGCGTTCCGGGGACTCCATCGAGGCGCTTCCGGAATCGATCACGCCGAACGACACCCAGGGCCTTCAATGCTTCCACGGCGGCACCAAGCCTTCGGCGCAGGCTGGCGGCCAGCCCCTCACTGCGGGCGGCCGCGTGATCGGGGTCACGGCGTTGGCGGCCGACGTGCAGCAGGCCTGCGCAAGCGCCACGCGACACGCGGCGGGCGTGCGGTTTCAAGGCGCGTTCTTCCGCCGGGATATTGGCCACCGGATCCGCTAGATCTGGCACGGGATCGCCCCAACGGGGCAACCGAAACCCCCGCCTAATCGAATGAATCCCCGCTCTTTGCGCGTTGCCGACAACGCCCAAACAGGTACGATGCCCCGTTCTCGTTCGGCAGTCCCCCACGCTCGGTCAACGAAAGTTCGTCAGCCCATGATCAAACTGAGTCTCTCGGTCTTCCTTGCCGCACTCAACACGCTGCTGATCGCAGCTGCGTCTCCGACGGCCACAACCACCACCAAATCGGTGCAAGTGGTTGCGCCGGCTTCGACCAAGGCCAACAATGGTGCGTCTATCGGCGTGAACGACAGCGATACTGCACAGACTGACGAGGCCACTGTCGAACCCGGCAGCCTGGAGGCCCGCGTGCTGGTGGATGTGGATCCCACCGCCCCCATCAAGCCGCGTCGCGTCAACTCCAAGGTGCCGGTCCGCGGCCCCGGGTCTTTGGAAAGCAGAATTTCGCCGACCAACCCTCGTAGCGGCAATGTGGTGTTCAAGGTGCGCGATGATCTGAAGGCGCGCACTGGCATGACTTTCGGCACCGAGCTCACCAGCGCTGCGACCACCAGCGGGCAGGGACTTCGTCTTGCACCGACCGCAGGCCCTGGCACCGACAAGGACCGCGAACTGGATGAGATACGCGCCGTTCTGCACGGCTATACCGCCACGATCCGGCAGTGCGTCATGATGACACCCGCCGAACTCACCGCGCTGGAAACTCGTGCGCGCAACATCAGCCGCGTGGAACAGCCCGATCTGGCAGGCATCATCTACGCGCGCCCCGGTGCCGAAGGCATGGAGGCGGAACTCGCCGAACAACTCAACGCGTTGCCATCGGTCGAATACGCCGAGGTGGAGTACCTCCCGCGACCGGCCCAGGACTCATGCCAGCGAGATGTATCGTTGCAGAAGGGCGGCGGCAATGCGGGTAGTGATGTGGAATTGGGCAGTCAGTGCACCTATTACACCGACAGCGCAGGTAAGGTGCAGAACTGCCCGGCGCCCCCGCCCGTGTTCATCGCACAGCCGGGCGACGGCGTGTATAACCCAGTCCCGGCCGGGTTAGGCGTAGTGCCATGCCACACAGCCAATCGCTGGAACGGATATGCCTCTGGGGTGCTCCAGGCGACGAAGTGTGATACGAATCCAGATTACACATTATTCACGCTTGCGTCCCCATCCACCTTCGATTGCACCCCAAATTGCAATCCGGGTGGCAACGGTTCCTGCAGCAATCCCCCGACGGGTTACACGTCAGTGCCAGGATGTCAGTACGGCTGTCAGGATGCGACCTGCGCTGATGTTGTACTTGGACAGGGTTTCACAAACTGCGTCAACCCGGATTCAACACAAGGCTGGGACGCCTTGTGCGCAACCATTGCAAACATCTACTGCGGGACCGTCACGGGATACTCCCCGTACAAGGCCACGTCCCCGTATGCGGCACAAGGAAGACCCGGTACAGGATGGGCTCCGGATGAAGCGACCCAGTATTGCTACGTGCTTCCCCAAGCACTTCTGAGTTCCGCCTGGGCAAGTTCCACAGTCCCCTTCACCTTTGGCAGTAACTCCATCGGCGGATCAGTGGGCGGTACTGACGGAGATGCCTCAACTTATGACTCGTGCTTTGCATTGCGCGGCCCGGCAAACCCTCCAGCCATTGACCCGGCGCTCGTCGGTGTCGGCGGGCCGTTTGCTCGACCGATTCCGTCCCTCGGGATCGTCTCCTACGCCGATATCGGCGATGGTTCTGGCATTCGACCGTGGGCATTTGCGTTCCCTTCCACTCCGCCAACGGGCAGCGTGGCTTACGCGAACGCGTTCTTGGAAGCCATCACTCCCGGTCCCGGAAGTTCAACTTTCGCCAGCATTACGGGCGCAACCTGCTCGCTTCCGCTCACCTTCGTGTACGGCGGGCTTTACCACTGGGATGTGAATCCGTCCCTTCCGAATAACGCTGAGACGTTTGCGGAGTTCAACCCTTCGCTGAAGAGTTACCCCTACTACTTTTCGCACGACTGCCTTACTTCGAGCCTTGTAACGCCAGGTTGCTATGCAACAAAGTGCTGCACCTTCATCTGCACGCAAGACCCAAGTTGCTGCACGGTGGCGTGGGATGACAGCTGCGTATCTCTGGCTCGCAAATCAACCATTTGCGGCACGGCGTCACTCAACCCAGTCTCTTTCCCGCCGACGGGTGATACACCGAGTTTCGTGGGGCAACTCAATGCATCAACGCTCACGAGTCAAGGCCTGGCGGTTTGGAACTTGGGTCAACCAGTCGCAGCCTCCTGCAGTCAATATGTCGCGAACTATCCGACTGCTACGTCTGGACAGATTCCTCTCGGAGCGATCACAAACCAAGTGGAGCTTTCTGCGACCGCCGCAATGTTGAATACCGGATTCGGCGGTGGCGGTCTGGATGTTGCAACCGCGGTCGATTCCGCAAGCCGTAGTTACGGCGTTCCCGCAACCGCCCTGCAGGGACGCGGACTCAATGTCGGCGTGATCGACACTTCCGCCTTCCCGGATCATGAGTCGCTTGTCACCGCATACAACAGCGGCAGATTGATCGTCGAACCCGGACAGACGCTTGTGGTCACCCCGCCCGGTGCCACGCCGCTCATCGATCCCGATCACGGTACTGCCGTTCTGGCGATGCTCATCGGCCAACGAACGACTGGCGGAGGCGGTGTGGTGGGTGCAGTTCCCGAGGCGACCGCTTACTTCTTCCCCTCGGTAAGCGTGGAGGAGGCCGGACGACTCCCGACTGCTCTTGCCCGCGCTGGCCAAACACTGCAACCCGGAGACGTTTTGGCGGTCCCGCTGCAGTTGTCTGGAAATTACTCCAATGACCAGGCCACAACCCTGTCTGGTGTTCAGAACACGAACACGCTGCTTGGAATCTGTTGGAGCGTAGGAATTACGGTGCTGCAGCCTGCTGGTAACGGTGGGTTTGAAGTCCAACTCACTCCAAGTACCGGCGGCACGGATAACTTAGAGTCGTATTGCGTAACCGTCGGCGCTTGTTGGCCCGGACCACAAACATCCTTCCCAACTGGCAATGCGGGCACTTTGGCTTGTCCACGACAGCAGACTTACCCCGGCAACGGCTACTGCCGTTACGCCAACAGCAACTGGACGAAGAACACGGGGAGAACGAACCCCCAGGGAATTCCAGGGATCGATGTGGCTGGTTGGGGTAGTGGTATCTGCACAGCTGGCTTGGGAACACTGTTCGCCGGCGACAACCAGCCCAGCACTTCTTCGGTGTACTCCAACGCCAATCTCACGACAAATCGGCTTCGGGCCTACCAGTACAACTTTGGTGATTGCAGCGGAGCAACCGCCCAGATCACCTGCATGGCGGCAATCATGCAAGGGTTTGCCAAGTCATATTTCCAAGGCGCAGCGGTGAGCCCCGCTCGAATTCGACAAATCCTGGCAAATGAACTCGTGGCAACTGACGGAGGCGGAGTTGGTTACGCCGGAACCTGCATCACGCAATGCAACCAGACGCTGGGCACTCCCCTGCCGTCAACTGCGCGTGACAAGCCCGTTGTCGTCAAAAACGGTGATTTGCTGCCCAATACGCTCGGAGATCTCACGGAGCACCAGGTTGGCGGATTCCCGCTTGCCTCTCCGTGCGTGTTTGCCGTCGCGACCACCACGTTTAATCCCGGCGGAACACCATTTAGCCTCAGTGTGGTGAAGGGAACCGTTCGGTCTGGTGGTTCAACGAACGCCGCCTACGCATTCGCGGCAGGCCGCGCGGACAACTACTTCCTCAAGCTGCAGGGTGTTCGCACTGGTCGCGGCTCCACTGGTCAGGCCTATGGCCCTCCGTTCCCCTACGCGGCCAATGGCTTGGTGACCGACGTCCAGATCCGCGCCAACACGCTGCTGCCCTCGGTTGACGACTTCGACAACATGTCCTTCAAGGCGCTCGGCGCAGCAACGAACGGATCCCCGCCTCCCGGCGGCACGAATAACACCGCGCTGACCATGGCGTACGTGTACAACCGCGTGTCTCGTCGCTGGAACTTCCTGTCGTTCGCATTCTTGTCCAATACGAC
>CAIPQY010000039.1 GCA_903867275.1 uncultured bacterium
GCGTGTCGGACAACTTCGGCGCCGTGTTCGAAGGCTGGATCGAGGCCCCGACCGAAGGCACCTACACCATGAGTCTCAACTCGGATGCAGGCTCGCAGTTGTATCTGGACGGCGTGCTGGTGATCGACCACAACGGCATCCACACCTACTCCGAGAAGACGGGCACCGTCTACATGAAGGCGGGCTTCCACTCGATCCGCATCCCGTTCTTCGAGGCGACCGGCACCTGCGGGCTCACCCTGAAGTGGGCCACGCCCGGCACCACAACGCGCGTGAATGTGCCCTCGACGGCACTCAGTCGCGGCGGACAGATCTTCGATCTGGACGGCTCGCGCAGCGTGGATGCCGGCGACATGTCGATCCTGCTGCTCGACTTCGGATCCGACTGCTCGCTCAAACCCTGCTACGGCGACCCCAACGGCCAGCAGCGCATCGGCCTGGATGCCGCGTGCAGTTGCCCGAGCGATCTCGACGGCTCGGGGTTCATCGACTTCGGCGACGTCTCCTACCTGCTGCTGTTCTGAGCCCTATCCAAACCTGACCGAATGCGAAATTGGCTCGCTCAACGGGCCTCGGAGCTTGGATTCCT
The DNA here is from genome assembly GCA_903867275.1 of uncultured bacterium. Classification (GTDB taxonomy): domain Bacteria; phylum Planctomycetota; class Phycisphaerae; order Phycisphaerales; family SM1A02; genus SYAC01. Next base: position 590 of record CAIPQY010000039.1, read on the forward strand.
CCGGCTTTGGCGTACCTTGTGAGCATGCCCACGCTCGCGCTGACCGCCAGCCTGCTTGCACTCGCCTGGCATGGACTCGCGGCGGCGGGGCTTGCAGCGGAGCCTCCACGCACACGACCACTTGTGGGCATCCCGCTCGCCGCGCCACTTGAAGCGCAGGCGGCAGGCCCGGCGTTTGGCGCGATGCGCCTGCAGGTGGATGCGGAGGCATGGGCACAGCTGGATGCCGCCGAGATCGCCTGGATGGACGGCGTGCCGCTTTCCGACGGATCCACCGTGGACCTGCGCATGATGCGCGTGCATCCATTCAGCCCCGATGCATGCATCGTGCAGATGGTGCCGGGACGCGACGGTGCCACGGTGGAACGCGAACTTCCGCTGCCGTCCATCTCCGCCTGGCGCGGCTGCGTCGCAGGCTTTCCCGATTCCTCCGCGGTGATCGTTCGTTCGGACGCCGGCGTGCAGGGCTGGATCCAGTTCGACCACCGCACCGAGATCATCTCTTCGGGCGACCCTGCCGGCGGCGATGCGCCCATGATCACCGACGCCGCGTTCCTGCAGGCGGGTTCGTTCGTGTGCGAGAACCCGCCGCCCATGCAGGACGCCGAGGCGCTGCCCGATGCCGACGCGCCACCGATCGCCGGCTTCGCGGCCGCCGCGTGCAAGCAACTGCCGATCGCGGTGGAGACCGATCAGGAACTGCTGGCGAAGTTCGCCGGAAACACTACCACCGCGAGCGCCTATGTGGCCACCCTGTTCGCCGGCCTGATGGACATCTACAGCCGCGACTTCAATGGCCGCCCCAGCATCACCTACCTGCGCCTGTGGAGTACCACCGATCCGTGGACGGGCACCAACAGCTCGGACGCGCTGAACGAGCTGCGCACGCACTGGAACGCCAACATGACGGCCACGCCGCGCGTGTTCACCACCATGCTGTCTGGCCGCAGTCTCGGCGGAGGCGTGGCGTGGGTGTCGCAGGCGTGCGCGAGCACCAGCGGCAGCGGATACGGCTACTCGTTCTGCGGCAGCCTGAACGGATCGTTCCCCTATCCGTTGGCGAACAACAGCTCTTCCAACTGGGACATCATCGTCGTCAGCCACGAGATCGGCCACAACATGAGCGCGCGCCATACGCACGAGCTGGGTCTGGATGACTGCTACCTGTCCGACGATCGGGCCTGGGTGCCTGCACCATGAAGGCCTCCGGCACCATCATGAGCTACTGCCACCTGTGCTCGGGGGGCTACACGAACATCGCGCTCAACTTCGACAGCACCAACATCACCTCCATCATCAGCCACATCGGCAGCAAGAGCTGCACGCAGCCAACCGTGGCGCTTCCAGTGGCCATTGCCGACACGAGCTCGGTGATGGAAGGCAGCACAAACGTGCTGGATGTGCTGGCGAACGACAGCGCAAGCAACTGTGAAAGCGTGAGCATCCAGGGATTGCCCGCCACCAGCGCGCTTGGCGTGCCGCTTTCCATCAATCCCACCGGCAGCCCAAGCGGCGGCCCGGCGATCACCTACAACCCCGGCGTCGGCATCCGCGGCACCGACACCTTCACCTACACGCTGAAGGATGCGAGCAACCA
>CAIPQY010000040.1 GCA_903867275.1 uncultured bacterium
CCTCCGTGCTGCTTGCCTATGTCGCGCGCCGACTGTGGCGCTGGCACCGTTGGCAGGTGGGCATCGTGGTCGGCCTGTTCATGATCGTGGATCTCGCGTTCCTCAGCTCCAATCTGCTCAAGGTGGGATCGGGCGGATGGTTCGCGCTGGCGATCGGCATCGCGGTGGCGCTCGTGATGAGCACCTGGATGCAGGGCACCTACTACGTGGGTCGCAAGATGGCGGAGTCGGCGGGCAACATCCACGAGTTCCTCGCCGGCCTGTGGAGCGATGCCGTGCCGCGCGTGCCGGGCACCGCGGTCTTCCTCACCACCAGCAGCGCCACCCCGTTCTCGCTGGCGGCCTTCGTGGAGCACAGCCATGTGCTGCACAAGCAGGTGATCCTGCTCAGCATCCAGTCCGCGCACATGCCGGTGGTGCCGCACCGGCGTCAGGTGCGCATGGAGTGGATGCCCGACGGCTTCTGGAAGCTGACCGCGCAGTGCGGTTTCATGGAGACGCCGGATGTGCCGCGCTTCCTGGAGCGCGCGCGCGAACACGGGCTGGACTGGGATCCGGAGACCACCACCTACTTCGCGCGACGCATGCTGGTGCTGCCCACCGGTGACGCGCCGATGGCCCGCTGGCGCAAGCGACTGTTCGCGCACCTGAACGCGAACGCCGTGGACAGCATCCGCTTCTTCAACCTGCCGCCCGACCGCGTGGTCGAGTTCGGCGTGCAGACGGAGCTGTAGCGCATGCGTCGCATCGCGTTGAAGATGCTGTTCGGCGACAGCGCCAAGTTCTACGGCATCCTGCTGGGCCTCACCTTCGCCACGCTGCTCATCACGCAGCAGAGCGCGATCTTCGTGGGCCTGATGACGCGCACCTACGCGCTGATCGAGGAGATTCCGCAGGCCGACCTGTGGGTGGCGGATCCCACGTTGCAGTTCGTGGACGACACCAAGCCCATGGCGGTCACCGCGCTCGACCGCGTGCGCAGCGTGAACGGCGTGGAGTGGGCCAGCCCGCTGTTCAAGAGCATCCTGGTGGCCAAGCTGCCCAACGGCGGCCGCCAGCTGTGCGACGTGGTGGGCGTGGACGACGCCACGCTGATCGGCGCGCCGGCCGTGGTGGTGGAAGGCAAGGTGGAGGACCTGCGCAAGCCGGACGCGATCTTCGTGGAGACGCGCGGCGCGCGGAAGCAGTTGATGCAGCCCGCCACCGATGATCCGAACGGTCCCAAGCGCCCCATGCAGGTGGGCGACGTGCTGGAACTGAACGAGCGGCGCGCCGTGGTGGTGGGCATCGCCGAGACGCGGCCGAGCTTCCAGAACGTGCCCACGATCTACACCACCTACTTCCGCGCCATCGGCTTCGCGCCCGCGAACCGTCGCACGCTGAGCATGGTGCTGGTGAAGGCGGCGCCGGAGCAGGATGTGCTGCAGCTGAAGCAGCGCATCGAGACCGAGACGGGGCTGAGCGCCTACACGCCGGAGGAGTTCAGCTGGAAGACGCTGAACTACTGGATGAACCAGACCGGCATCCCGATCAACTTCGGCATCGCCATCCTGCTGGGCTTCCTGGTGGGCGTCGCGATCGCCGGACAGATGTTCTACAACTTCACGCTGGACAACCTGAAGTACTTCGGCGCCATGAAGGCGATGGGGTGCACCAGCGTGCAGCTGCTCGTCATGGTGGCGCTGCAGGGGTTGGCGGCCGGCGTGCTGGGTCTGGGCCTCGGCCTGGGTCTCACCGCGGCGTTCGGCCTGTCGGTGCCGCCGGACAAACTGGCCTTCAAGCTCACATGGCATCTGCCGCTCATGAGTGCGGGCGCGGTCACCATCATCGTGGTGGGCGCCAGCCTGCTGAGCATGCTGAAGGTGATCCGTCTGGATCCCAAGGAAGTGTTCAGCGGATGAGCGGCACCCTGGCCATCGATGCGAAGGGCATCCAGAAGACCTACGGCACCGGCGACGCCGCGGTGACCGCGCTGCGTGGCGTGGACCTGTCGGCGAGCTTCGGCGAGATGGTGGCGCTGGTGGGCCCGAGCGGCTGCGGCAAGACCACCTTCATCAGCATCCTGGCGGGACTGCTGTCGCGCGACGGCGGCAGCATGCAGCTGGCGGGCGTGGATCCGGACGAGCTGAACAACCACCAGCGAACGCTGTGGCGTCGCGGAAACGTGGGCTTCATCTTCCAGCAGTTCAACCTGGTGCCGCAGATCAGCGTGCTCGAGAACGTGGCCATTCCGCTGCTGCTGCGCGGCGACTCGCGCAAGGACAGTCTGGAGCGCGCGGCGTTGCTGCTTGAGCGGGTGGGATTGAAGGGGCGCGAGCAGGCGCGGCCCACCAAGCTCAGCGGTGGTCAACAGCAGCGCGTGGCCATCGCGCGCAGCCTGGTGCACGGGCCGCGCATCCTGGTGTGCGACGAACCCACCAGCGCGCTGGATGGCGAAACGGGCCAGCGGGTGATGGAACTCGTGCGCGAGCAGGGCTGCGGACCGGATAGATTGGTCGTGCTCGTGACGCACGACGAACGCATCTTCCACTTCGCCGATCGCATCGTGCACATGGATGACGGCCGCGTGACGCGCGTCGTGGATGGAAAGATCGAGATGGCCGCGCTGCGCGCCGCGGCCGCCGCAGAGGAGAACCAAGGATGAAATGGCGCTTTCTGGTGCTTCCCGTGCTGGCCATCGCCGGCGCAAGCCTGGCCGTGTACACCGTGAAGAAGCAGGCGCGACCCGCGCCCGTGGCCCCACCGAGCGGCGAACCCACGCGCAGTCCGTTCGGCAATCGCGTGGCCGGCAGCGGTCTGGTGGAGCCCGTGACCGAGATCGTGAACGTGGGCACGCCGATCGGCGGCGTGGTGGAGACGGTGCTGGTGCGCGAGGGCGACGTGGTGAAGAAGGGGCAGGAACTCTTCATCATCGATCAGCGCATGATGAAGAGCCAGCTGCAGTCGGCGAAGGCCCGCCTGGAGGTGGCCCGACGCAAGCTGGATCAGCTGAAGTCGCTTCCGCGCGCCGAGGATCTGGCGAAGGCGCAGGCGGTCGTGGAGCAGCGCAGGGCGGCATTGAAGGACGCGCAGTCGCGACTGGATCGCCTGAACGCGATCACCGACCCCGGCGCGATCAGCGCCAACGAGCGCCCCACGCGCGAGTACGAGCTGGCCAACGCGAAGGCGCGCATGACGGAAGCGGAGGCGGATCTGGGCGAGGTGCGCAAGGGCGCCTATCCCGAGGACCTTGCCGTGGCCGCGGCCGATGTGCAGGTGGCCGAGGCCGAGGTGAACGCGCTTTCGACGGATCTGGAGCGCAGCGATGTGCGCGCGCCGATCGACGCCACCATCCTGCGCGTGACCGCGCGGCCGGGGCAGTTCGCGGCGGCTTCGTCGGGCGGAAGCGAAGGTCTTGTCACGCTTGGACAGCTCACCCCGCTCAACATCCGCGTGGACGTGGACGAACTCGACGCATGGCGCTTCGATCCGAACGGCAAGGCCGTGGCGGTGCTGCGCGGCGGCAAGCGCGTCGAGCATCCGATTCGCTACGTGCGCACCGTGCCGGTGGTGATTCCCAAGAAGACGCTCACCGGCGACAACGCCGAGCGCATCGACACGCGCGTGCTGCAGCTGATCTACACGTTCAACGAGCCAAACCCCGGCGTGCTGCCCGGGCAGGTGCTCGATGTCTACGTGGAGACGGGTTCGGGCTCGGGCACCTTGTCGTCACCCGCGGCACCTTCACCGGATGCCGGTGCGGCCACGCCTGCGCCCACGGGCGGCTGAACGAGCCAGGCCACGTCGTCCGACCACGCGGCGAAGTCCTGCGCGATCAGTTCCCATGGGGTGGGCTGGTTCGAATCGATCACGCGCACGCGGTCCCATGCAACCATCTTGGCGATGGGACGCACATTCGCGCCATCCACCACTTCGCACTCCAGCGCGAAGTGGCCGGGGCCCATGCCCCAGCGCTGACAGTCGCCGTCGGGCGGCGTGTGGCCTCGATCCTGCAGCGCGGTGGTCACGGCCAGTTTCACGCGCAGCACGCG
>CAIPQY010000041.1 GCA_903867275.1 uncultured bacterium
CCTTCACCGCCTACATCACCCGCGATGGCTACGACCCGCGCCTGCCGCTGAAGTGGTCCGATCTGGAACTGGTGCCCGGCGGAGAAACCACCAAGCTCTCGGGCAGCTGTGGTCAGAACAGCGACCAGTGCGCGTGCATGACGAGCGGCAACAACTACTACATGACGCTGCAACTGCCAACGCGTGTGGGCCGACATGTGCTGTACGTGATCTGGCAGCGCATCGATCCGGCGGGCGAGGCGTTCTTCTCGACCAGCGATCTGGACTTCGGTGGCGTGGACTACGGCAACCCCACCGTCAGCACGGTGAAGGCGGATGTGCGCTTCACGCTCACCAGCCAGTGGATCGGTGGCGGCCAGGCCGCCATCCGCGTCACCAACAACGGCACCCAGCCCATCCTTTCGTGGACCGTGGGCATCGACTGGGGCGCGCAGATCAACAGCGTGTGGAACGGCATCATCGTCAGCCAGTCGGGCACCAACACCGTGGTGAAGAACGCCGAATGGAACGCGCGCATCGAGCCAGGCGCCTTCGTGGAGATCGGCTGCGCGGCCTCGTTCACCACGGCCAACCTGCAACCCACCGGCCTTGTGGCGACTGGCGCCGTGGCCACGCTTCCGCCGGTGTTCACCAGCGCACCGGCCGCCGCGACGAGCGTGGGCGCGCCGTTCCTGTACCAGATCACGGCCACCGGCAATCCCAATGTGTTCGGTGCCACCGGTCTGCCCGAGGGCCTTGCCGTGAACGCCAACACGGGCGTGATCAGCGGCACGGCGGTGCGCGCCGGAACCTCGACCATCACCATGCAGGCCGGCAACGCAAGCGGCACCACCAGCTCCACGCTCACGCTCACCGTGAGCGCCTGCATGGGCGACGGCAACCTTGATGGCACCGTGGACTCCGGCGACCTCGCGGAACTCCTGCTCTCCTACGGCGAGGCTTCGGCGTACGACCTCGACGGCAGCGGTATCACCGACGGTGGTGACGTTGCACTCCTCCTCCTCTCATGGGGATCCTGCTCATGAAGCGCATCCTGCTCGTCATCGTTTCGCTGCTGCTCGCGGCGGCTCCTTCGTTCGCGGCCACCGCAAGCTTCGGCTTCGCCAGCCAGTGGTACGGCGGCGGCAACGGCACCTTCACCATCACCAACAACACCACGCAACCGATCAACGGCTGGACGCTGGAGTTCGATTGGGGCGCCACCATCGGCGACCTGTGGAACGGCACCATCACCAGCCGTGTGGGCAACCACTTCGTGGTGACCAACGCCAGCTGGAACGGCACCATCGCCGCCGGCGCCTCGATCACGGTGGGATGCTCGGCCAGCTTCACGCCGGCCGGCCTGCAGCCCACCAACCTCAGCATCAACGGGTCCGCGAGTGGCGGAGGTGGTGGCGGTGGAACCGGTGGTGGTGGAAGCGGCACGCTCCCCGCGATCACCAGCGCGACCACCGCCACTGCCTTCGTCGACAGCGCGTTCGCGTACCAGATCACCGCATCGGGCACCCCCACATCCTTCGACGCCACGGGGCTTCCCAGCGGACTGGGCGTGAACACCACAACCGGTCTGATCAGCGGCACGCCCATCACCGCCGCCACCACCAGCGTGGTGATCAAGGCCACCAACGCGGCCGGTTCCGCAACCGCAACGCTGACGCTGAGCGTGTCCAACTGCGCCGGCGACGGCAACGGCGACGGCACGGTGGACTCGGGCGACATGGCGGAGCTGCTGCTCTCCTTCGGTGAACCCTCCGTCTACGACCTGGACGGCAGCGGCATCACCGACAACGGCGACACGGCGCTGCTGCTGCTGAGCTACGGCGCCTGCCCCACCAGCGGCGACACCGACAGCTACGCGCGCATGCCCACCGTGGAGCAGCGCAAGATCGTCGGCTACTACCCCAACTGGGGCATCTATCAGAAGAACTTCCCCGTGACCAAGCTGCGCGCCGACCGCATCAACGTGGTGAACTACGCGTTCCTGGTGCCGGTGGACCGCACCATGCCCGCGTCGTGGGATCGCATCGTGTCCAGCTATCGCGGCTGGAAGTACGCCAACTACGCCGCCTATCTGCAGCAGCCGGCGGGCACGCAGTGCACCGCAGGCGTGGCGCTGTTCGACGAGTGGGCCGATGCGCGCGCGGATACCGCCGCCTCGGCGCTCACCATGTCCCCCGCCTACAACGCGGGCAGCAACTTCGCCCAGCTGCGCGAGCTGAAGGCCACGCACAGCAAGCTCCGCACCATGATCTCGATCGGCGGCTGGACGCTGAGCACGCCGTTCTTCTCGATCGCACGCGATGCGCA
>CAIPQY010000042.1 GCA_903867275.1 uncultured bacterium
ATCCTTCGGGCCGATCAGGCTGGTGGCGTAGCTCATCTTGTAGTAGTTCGCGTCGGTGCGACGGGTGGGGTCGAGACCACGGGTGCACATCAGCGGCTTCGTGGAATCGTTGGTGTTGCGCCACTGAACTTCCTTGCGCAGGCCCCACAGCGCCAGGTGCGCGTAGGAGGCGTTGCACCAGCCCGGAGCCGTGGTGCTGTCACCGGCGGCCGCGTTGGTCGAGGGGCTCTTGGCACCCTTCTTGGCGGTGTCGATCTGGGCCAAGCCGACGTTGTCGCCGAAGTTCGGATCCCAGTAGCGGTCCGACGCCACGTTGTAGGCGTTGGCGAAGTCGTAGGCGGGGGTGCCGTTCTTGCCCATTTCGGTCACGATGGGGTTGGTCTCGGTGGGGCCCACGCAAAGATCGGGGTTGAAGTACTGCTTGGCAATCAGGGCGGAGTAGATGCAGCGGGTGTTGTTCAGACCCACGCCTTCGGCGCCCACGCCGGCTTCGGTGCCCACGCGGTCGATCAGACCGGGGGTGGTCAGGCGACCGCTCTTGTCGTTGTTGGCATCCACCAGCATGGACTGGTGGCTCTGCTTCATCTGAGCGCGATCCTTGACTTCCTTGGCGTTCTGCTGGGCCTTGCTGAGCGCAGGCAGCAGCAGGCCGATGAGCAGGGCGATGATGGCGATCACGACGAGCAGCTCGATGAGGGTGAAACCGCGATGCTTCCGCATGATGAGGACTCCGGGACCATGTCCCGACTGGGGTGAGTGCGGTCTGGCGAGACCGCGGGTAAATGAGACGCGGCACGAACGTGCCGAGAATCGGACGCTCCGCGTGCCAGGCGGAGGTGTTCCACAGGTTGCTCCGCGCTGCGAAACGACGCAGGCGGCGCACGGTGAGCGATGATTGGACGGGTGATCCCTGAAACGATGGATCTGACCGATCCGAGCATGAATCCGGGTGGCGAAACCGCCACCGTTCATCAATTCAAGTGCTGGATGTCGATCGCATCAGGGAAATCAGGTGCCGGAGGCCGGCGAATCAGGGCATGGTTTCGGGGGTGAACCCGTGGGTATGGCCTGAGGCGATCAGTGAAGAGCCGACAATCTAACCGAAGCCGAACTGTGGTCAAGCGCAAAATGCGCAAACCACCGTAGTCAGGCTTCGGTGGCGAACATGGCCCGGTTCCGCGAAGATGCCCAGATGAGCGAATCCCACTCCTCCCGTCTCGCGGCTCTCGGACTTTCCCTCCCGCCCGCACCCAAGCCCGTCGCGGCCTACGTGCCCTTTGCCCGGGCCGGCAATCTGGTCTTCGTGAGCGGCCAGCTGCCCATGAAGGACGGTGCGATGGTGGCCAAAGGCGCGGTGCCCAGTCAGGTGAGTCTGGAGACCGCCGCCGCCGCCGCGCGCCAGTCGGCACTGAACGGCATCGCCGTGCTTGCGGACGCCGCCGGTGGCATCGACCGCATCAAGCGCATCCTGCGCGTGGGCGTGTTCGTGTGCAGCGACGCAGGCTTCGTGGACCAGCCCAAGGTGGCCAACGGCGCCAGTGAACTGCTGCAGGAGGTGTTCGGCGAGGACGGCCGCCACGCGCGGGCAGCGGTGGGCAACATCGCGTTGCCGCTCGGTGCATGCGTGGAGGTGGAGTTGCTTGCCGAAGTGCTCTGACGTCAGCGCTTGCTGACCAGCAGGAATGCGTTCATCAGCACGCTGCCAAGCAGCAGCGCGCCGAGCGCGATCATCGCCCAGGGCAGGCCCTTGCCGCTTCCCGGCAGCACCGGCACGGGCGCATCGGGATCGGCGGGCGACGTGGCGCCGGCAAGCGATGACATGAATGCGCCGCTTGGACGCGCGTGCACGGTCTCGGCGCCCGTGAGTGCGCACTCGAGATCCTCGAGCAGCTGCGTGGCGTTCTGGTAGCGGTCGCGCGCGTCCTTGGCCAGCATCATCTCCACGATCAGCGCGGTGCCCTGTGACAGGTCCGGCACGATGTGGTCCGGCGGCGTGAGTGGTTCGCTCAGGTGCCGCTTCATCACCTCGGTCGGGGACTTGCCCTCGAAGGGAACGCGCCCGGTGATCATGTGATAGAAGGTTGCGCCAAGGCCGTAGATGTCGGCTGCCGGCGTGATTTCGCGCAATCCGCGCGCCTGTTCCGGGCTGATGTAGTAGGGCGTTCCGAACGCCTTGCCGGCTTCCGCTTCCGCGGCCTCGCGGTCGCTGACCGCGCGAGCCAGGCCCAGATCGGCCAGCTTCGCCACGCCCGCCTTCGAGATCATGATGTTCTTGGGCTTGATGTCGCGGTGAATGAAGCCCTTCTCGTGCGCGTGCTTGAGTGCCTTGGCGACCTGCTTGACCAGCAGCAGGGCTTCGCGTTCCGGAATGCGCTTGGCGGCCTGGATGCGGTCGTGCACGGTGTCGCCGTCGACGTACTCCATCACGAAGTAGTGATGCTCGCCGGCCTGGCCCACATCGAGGGCGCCGACGATGTGCTGATCGTTCAGCTTGGCTGCCGCGCGACCTTCCTTGTAGAAGCGCGCGATGAAGCCTTCGTCGCTGCTGTACTTGCGCGGCAGGATCTTGATCGCCACCAGACGGTCAAGCGACACCTGCTTCGCGAGATACACCGTGGCCATGGCACCTGCGCCCAGCTTGCGCATCATCTGATAGCCGGGGATGGCGCTCTGTCCGCGATCGGCCTCGAGTTCCTTCTGCAGGCGTGCCAGCTGGCGACGCGTGACGACTTCCTTCTGCACCAGGACATCGGTCAGCTTGGTGCCCGGGGGCAGGCGCTGCTGGATCTCGCGGCACTTCTCCAGCTCGTCCTTGGTGGCCCAGCCGCGATCCACCACGGCGCGACCCATGATGGTGTCGCCGCTCGAACGGCCCGCAGCGCTGTCTCCCGCAGAGGAGCTGCCGGGATTCTTCGGTGATTCGGGTTGGGCGGGCTTGGCGTCGGTCACGGGATGGAGGTTCCGCGCGGGAAGGTCGCGGACTATACCTTGAGACTTCGCATGGCAGGTATTCCAAGACGCATCCTTTTGGTGAAGCCGAGCGCGTTGGGCGATGTCTGTCGCTCCATGCCGATTCTGGCCAGCCTGCGGGCCGCGTTTCCGGCAGCCAAGATCGACTGGCTGGTGCAGGACGACTTCGAGGCGGCGGTGCAAGGCCATCCGGCAGTGGAACGGGTCGTGGCATTTCCGCGCCGGGCGTGGAAGCGTTGGTGGATGCCGGGCGTGGTTTCGCAGGTGCACAGTTTTCGTGGCACGCTGCACGCCGCCAACTACGACCTGGTGGTGGACGCGCAGGGGTTGCTGCGAAGCGGACTGTTCATGCGCTTCACCGGGGCTGCGCGTCGTGTGGGATGGACGGACGCGAAGGAGTGGTCGTGGCTGGCCGCGAACGAGCGCCATGCGCGACGTGGTGGGCCGGATGCGACGGAAGTG
>CAIPQY010000043.1 GCA_903867275.1 uncultured bacterium
CGCCACCAGCTTGTCGAAGTTGCCCGGACGCCACCCGCTGGCGCAGCGCATCAACAGCGTGGCTTCGGCGCACGGGTTCTCGGCGTAGCGCTCCATGGCGCGACGGCGATCCTCGGCACCCATGAACGCCTCGGCATTCTCCAGCACCACCAGCTTGTGGCCCGCGAACAGGCCGGGTGTGCGAAGGTTGTCCAGCACATCGGCCAGTGCGGCGTTGGTGCCGTCCATATCCATGCGGTCCACGCCGCCGAAGCGCTCCTGCAACGAGGACTCCAGCTGGCGACCGCGCTCCAGCCGCAGGAACGCGTCCTTGCCGTGCAGCACCACCACGCGCATGTCCGCGCTGGGGGAACTGGGGGCGTCGCTGCGGGCAGCCATGCACGCACTCTATCCGCGCGTGGCCTTACATTCCCGGTCATCAACGCGATCGAAACCAACTTCGATGGACTGGTGGGACCCACGCACAACTACGCGGGCCTGAGCGAGGGCAATCTTGCCAGCGGCCTGCATGCCAAGCGCGTGTCGCGTCCACGCGCGGCGGCGCTGCAGGGACTGGCCAAGATGGAGGCGGTGGCTGCGCTCGGTCTGCCGCAGGGATTCCTGCCGCCGCACGAACGCCCCGCAGTGTGGGCCTTGCGCGAGGCGGGTTTCGCTGGAGACGACGAGGCCGTGGTGGCGGCCGTCGCCCGCGACAATCCACTGCTGCTGGCGAGGTGCTGCAGCGCAAGCGCCATGTGGACCGCCAACGCGGCCACGGTGGCGCCCGGCGCCGACACGCTGGATGCGCGCATGCATCTGGTGGTGGCCAATCTGCGCTCCATGCCGCACCGACGCATCGAGGCGAACCAGACCCTGCGCACGCTGCGCGCCGTGTTCCATGACGCGGACCGCTGCAGCGTGCACGCGGCGCTTCCATGCGATGGTGCCTTCGGTGATGAAGGCGCAGCCAACCACACGCGACTGATCGCCGCCGACGGCACGGGCGTGCACCTGTTCGTGTTCGGCGCACGCGCCGATGGAAGCGGCGCGCACCCCACGCGACATCCCGCGCGACAGACGCTGGAAGCCAGCATGCGCGTGGCGAACGACCTGCAACTGCCCCCGCAGCGATGCGTGTTCGCGCAGCAGTCGCCCGCGGTGATCGACGCCGGCGTTTTTCACAACGATGTCATCGCCGTGGGATCGGGATCGGTGCTGCTGTTCCACGCCGAGGCGTTCCTGGACCGCGCGGGCACGCTGCAGGCGCTGCGCAACGGCGTGGGCGCGGCGTTCTGCCCCATCGAGGTGCACGGCGACGAGCTCACCGTGGCCGAGGCGGTTTCCACCTACCTGTTCAACTCGCAGCTGATCGCGCTGCCGGATGGCCCCATGCTGCTGGTGTGCCCCAGCGAGGTTCGCGAGCATGCGCGCGCAAGCGCCGTGGTGGATCGCATCGTGGGCGACACCGCCAACCCCATCGCCGGCGTGATGTACCTGGATGTGCGGGAAAGCATGCGGAATGGCGGAGGCCCGGCCTGTCTGCGCCTGCGCGTTCCGCTGGATGCGGCCGCTCAGGCGAGCGTGCACCCCGGCTTCCTGCTCACGCCGGAACGCGCGTCGTGGCTGCGTGCGTGGATCGAGCGGCACTACCCGGATGAACTGCGCGCCGAGGATCTGGCCGACCCGTCGCTGCTGCGCCGCTCGCGCGACGCGCTCGAAGCGCTCACCGACTGGATCGGCGCCGGTCCGCTCTACCCGTTTCAGGGTGCGTCGCCTGCCTGATCGTGGCTGCGCACATGTGGCGGGTCCCCACTATGATCCCGCCTTCCATGCTGACCACATCGAATGCCCTTCCGCCCGACGTGCTTGCCGGACTTCCGCGCGAGCTGGTCGCCTCGATCAACTACCAGCGCACCCGCGAGATGGGCATCGATGAGCTGCTCCTCGAGAACCGCGTGGTGTTCCTCATCGGCGAGATCAACCACGCCAGCGCCGCGCGCGTGATGATGCAGATGCTGTACCTGGAGAACCAGAAGCGGGGCCAGGACATCAACTTCTACATCAACAGCCCCGGCGGCGCGGTGGATGACACGCTGGCGATCTACGACACCATGCAGTTCATCAGCAGCGAAGTGGCCACCTACTGCATCGGCCGCGCCTACTCGGGCGGCGCCGTGCTGCTGGCCAGCGGCCAGGCGGGCAAGCGCCACATCCTGCCGCACGCCAAGGTGATGATCCACCAGCCCTTCGGCGGCGTGGGCGGTCAGACCACCGACATCCAGATCCAGGCCGAGCAGATCCTGAAGGACAAGCGCATGCTCAACGAGATCCTGGCCCGCCACACCGGCCAGAAGGTGGAGCAGGTCACCAAGGACGCCGAGCGCGACAAGTACTTCAGTTCCGCCGAAGCGAAGGCGTATGGTCTGGTGGACGAGGTTGCCTCGTTCCCCGACAAGAGCAAGAAGTGAACCCGAACACCCCACGGAACCAGCCATGACCCTTGTCCCCATCGTCATCGAGAAGACCGGCCGCGGCGAGCGCGCCTACGACATCTACAGCCGACTGCTGAACGACCGCATCATCTTCGTGGGCGGCCCCGTCAACGACATGATGGCCAACCTGGTCGTGGCGCAGCTGCTGTTCCTGGCCAACGAGGATCCGAAGGCCGACATCCACCTGTACGTGAACAGCCCGGGTGGCAGCGTCACCAGCGGCCTGGGCATCGTGGACACCATGCGCTTCGTGCCCTGCGACATCTGCACCTACATCATCGGTCAGGCCGCCAGCATGGGCAGCGTGATCGCGTGCAGCGGCACCAAGGGCAAGCGCTTCGCCCTGCCGAACGCCGAGAATCTGATGCACCAGCCGCTCATCGGCGGCGTGCTCGAGGGCCAGGCCACCGATCTCGAGATCGAGGCCAGGCACATCCTGCGCATGCGTGACCAGCTGTACGAGATCTACGCCCGGCAGACCGGCAAGCCGAAGACGCAGATCGCGGACGACTGCGAGCGCAACAAGTGGCTCACCGCCGACGAGATGAAGAGCTACGGTCTGATCGACCGCGTGCTCGACAAGCTCACGGTGAAGACGCCCACCCCGCCGCAGGCCTGACGCCCGGCAGCGTGTCGGGGTGCACCCGCCACCACGCCCACGGCACAAGCAACGCCATCAACACGCCCAACCAGGCGCCGGATATCGCATCGGATGCGAACACCACGCCGCGTGCCACTTCGGCCGCGCACACCAGCACCACGATGGCGATCCACACGCGCCGCGCTGATCGCCATCGCAACCAGCCGGTGGTGGCGGCCGCGGCGATCGTTGCACACCGCACGCTCGGCGCCAGGTGCGACCATGTGTCGCTGCGCACGCCGGGCAACACGCGGTGCCCGAGTTCCGCGCAACCATCGATCAGCAGGCACAGCACCACCGCGGCGCCGATGCAGCACAGGAACAGGAACGCCCACCGCGCACGATCGCGCTGTCGCAGCGCGGCCGCGGCAAGGTAGGCCGCTGCGCTGGCCATCAGCCACGCCGACGGCGAACCAAGCGCACTGGCTCCCAGCAGCAGCGTGGGCCAGCGCGCGTCCATCCACGCGCCCATCGGCGTGTCGATGAATCCCCACAGCACGCACACCAGCGGCACCAGGCCCAGCGTCATGCCCGCGATCAGCGCGCGCCACCACCACGACGCCAGCAGCGGCACGCCCGCAGGCACACGCATGTCGAATGGATGGATGGCCTCGGCACCGGACATGTGGTCACGATACCGGGGCACCCTGCATTCCGCGCGATCCATTCAGGACCTGCGCCGCCGCGTGCACAGCCCCGCGCCCGCCAGCAATCCAAGCACGCCGGGGCCGGGAACGGCCTGAGGCAGCGCGTTCGAGCCGAAGCCCCATGCATCACGCGAGCCATCCGACAGCATGCGCGCATCGGCGCCCACCATCGACTCGCTCCACGCGCCCGTGCCCTCGGCGTTCCAGTAGTGCCAGTAGTTCTCCACCGGCCACAGATCGCCTTCGCCGTACTGGTAGTCGCCACCGATGCCGATGCCGGTGACGAAGTTGCCGAAGCTGAAGCTCTGGTAGTCGAGCTGCGCGCCGTTCACCTGCGCGGCCACCATCTGCAGCGCCTGGAAGCCGTTCAGATCGCCGTCCCATCGCAGCGTGACCAGATGCGCGTTGCCCGTCTCGAAATCGAACTGCAACGTGGCACTCTTCGCGCCGCTGCCGATCGCGTGCGAGGAGATCAGCCCGCCGAACGCGGACCCCGTTGCGGACAGCACGATCGTGCCAATGGCCAGCGACATCTTCATGGGAACACCGGGAACTTTCCGCCCGCCGATCGCGCGGCAGGCCACCAGAGGAACCCGCGCGCGATGAACCTGCTGCGCACGCCGCACGGCGCGCTCCAGCCGTTCACCCGACTCGCGCGGGCGAAGCAACCAATGGTTCCACAGGCGATAGACCCGACTCGCCGGCCGCTGGTCGCGGCTGGCACACGGTGACGCGTTCGTGGCGGATTCGCACCGCCTTCCCCCGCCTGGGGAGCCACTCGCCGACACCGACGAGTCGTGGAAACCTACCACGCGTGCTGACAGCGCGCCCACGCCGTTCCGTACCATTCCGCCTTATGGCCGACTCCGCCACCGAACAACTGATCGAGCGTTTCCGCGGCGACTTCGAGAAGGTGCGCGCCGAGATCGCCAAGGCCATCGTGGGCCACACGGACGTGGTGGAAGGCACGCTCACCTGCCTCTTCGCCAACGGTCACGTGCTGCTCGAGGGCGTGCCCGGGCTGGGCAAGACGCTGCTCATCCGCACGCTCAGCCAGGCGCTGCAGCTGAAGTTCAGCCGCATCCAGTTCACGCCCGACCTGATGCCGGCCGACGTCACCGGCACCACCATCGTGGTCGAAGGCGAGCACGGTCGCGACTTCCAGTTCCGCAAGGGACCCATCTTCGCGCAGATCGTGCTGGCCGACGAGATCAACCGCGCCACCCCCAAGACGCAGAGCGCGCTGCTGGAGGCCATGCAGGAGCGCAGCGTGACCGTGGGCGGCGTGTCGCACAAGCTCGAGCAGCCGTTCCTGGTGATGGCCACGCAGAATCCCATCGAGCAGGAAGGCACCTATCCGCTGCCCGAGGCGCAGCTCGATCGATTCTTCTTCAAGTTGATGCTGGGCTACAGCTCGCGCGCGGAGCTGGCCACGATCCTGGAACGCACCACCACCGGCGCGTCGCCCGACATCCAGCCGGTGCTGGATGCGGAATCGATCCTGACCCACCAGAAGCTGGTGCGCCGCGTGCGCGTGGAACCGATGGTGCAGGACTTCGCCGTGCGCCTGACGCTGGCCACGCATCCAAAGGGCCAGTTCGCCACGCCGCTGGTGAACCGCTATCTGCGCTTCGGCGCCAGTCCGCGCGCCGCGCAGACGCTGGTGCTGGGTGCGAAGGTGCGCGCGCTGCTTGCCGGCCGACCCTTCGTGAACGCCGACGACCTGAAGCAGGTCGCACTGCCCGCCATGCGCCACCGCGTGATGGCCAACTTCGAGGCCGAGGCCGAGGGCAAGGGCGTGGATGACATCCTGCAGAACCTGATCGACACCACGCCGGCCAGCGCGCCGGTCTGAACAAGGACCATCATGCGACACCTCGCCACCGCGATCTCGTTCGCCGCCATCGTCACCGCCACAGCCAGCGCACAGAACGTGAGCGCCGGTGCGGGCTCCAAGGAAAGTCGCGAGGCGATCGGCAACACCGGCACCACGCCGCCTGCCTCCGACGCGCCAAAGACGGACGCGAACGGCGCCATCCCCGCCAACGCGGCCGAGCCGCGCTTCAAGGTGGCGGGCGGTTTCATGCAGCAGTTCAACACCGGCCTGAACACCGGCGGCAACTACGCCGCCAGCCGCGCCTATGGCGCGTTCAGCAGCCGCTCGCGACTCACCGAGAACATGAATCTGGATGTGGGCGTGGCCTACGAGTTCGACCACTACGAGTTCCACGGCACCGACTTCGGCATCGGCAGCACGCTGAACACCGAGACGCTCAGCGTCACGCCGCGATTCACCGTGGCGCTCGATCGACACTGGGCCGTGGGCGGTGCACCGATCCTGCAGATTTCGGGCGTGAGCGAGGCCGATGCCGGTCAGACGATCACGGGTGGCGGCATCGCCAACTTCCGCTACGCCTTCGACCAGGATCATGTGCTGGGCCTGGGCGTTCTGGCCAAGGGCCTGCTCGGCAGCGGCGTGCTGGTGGTGCCGGCGCCGCTGGTCGACTGGAAGGTGGCCGAGGGACTGCGCATCAGCAACATCCGCGCGCCCGAGGCGAACCCGTTCGTGGGCCTCGAGATCGAGCAGGAACTCGATGGTCAGTTCGACGCGGCGTTCGGTGGCGCGTGGCAGTTCCGCCAGTCGCGCCTTGACGACAGCGGCGCGGACGCCAACTACATCTTCCAGGAATCCAACACCGCCATATACGGACGCCTGGAGTGGCATCCCATCAACGCCTTCCGCGTGGACTTCATGGTGGGCAGCGCGCTGTACAGCCGCGTGAAGACGCTCGACGGTGGCGGCAACACCGTCACCAGCACCGGCTCCCGTCCGGCGCTGCTGCTGGGCGTGTTCGCCAGCTACAAGTTCTGAGAGCGCGTCGCGCCGATCACGACTTGATCAGCGCCTGCAGCCGGCGTCCGGCCTCCAGCACCTTCTCGCGGCTGTTGAAAGCGCTCACGCGGATGAAGCCTTCGCCGCAGCGGCCGAAGCCCGCACCCGGCGTCACCACCAGTTGCGCCTGCTGCAGCAGCCGATCGAACGCCTCCCAGCTGCCAAGCCCATCCGGACACTTCAGCCACACGTAGGGCGCATGCTCGCCGCCCCAGCAGCGCAGGCCGAGTGCCTCGACGGCGCCGCGAAGGATGCGCGCATTCTCTAGATAGAAGTCGGTCAGCGCGCGCATCTGCGCCTGTCCCTCGGATGTGCACAGCGCCGCGGCGGCCTTCTGCACCGGCCAGCTCACGCCATTGCTGCAGGTGCTCCAGCGCCGCGTCCACAGGCCATGCAGCGGCACGTGTCTGCC
>CAIPQY010000044.1 GCA_903867275.1 uncultured bacterium
AGGCGGCCCATCGGAAGCGCACGATGCCCGACTCGTCGGTGTGACGGGTGTCATCGAAGGCAAGCAGCTGCGAATCGCGCGCAGGGCGACCCTCGGCCTGCACCTCCACGCGCGCGGCGGGATACAGCGGCGCATCGGGCGGTCCCTTCACCAGGCGCGTGCGCTCGAAGGCGTAGCGCAGATAGCCCGTTGCATGGAAGGTGACGGCGGGCAGCGGATCATCCTTGGCCACGGGCGGAATCGGCACATCGATCGGATCGATGGGCACCTTCGCGCCGTCGCCCGCCATGGCCAGACCTTCCACCGGCACGTAGTCGTTGTACAGCGGCAGGCCATCGATGGGCCGCTCGATCCAGCGCAGCTCGCCCGGCCTGCGCAGATACAGCGCCCAGCTCTTGTTCAGGTCGTTCTTCAGATAGAACCAGTCCTGCGAGGCGTACTCGGTCATGGCCTCGAAGCGCGTCTCGATGATCGGCACGCCCCGCGCCTTCACGGCGCGCTGCAGCGGCTGCTTCTCGTCTTCGGTCAGGATCAGGTCCTCGCTCAGCTCAGGGTGATCCGCGATCAGCTGGCGCATGAAGCGGCCGCGCGGGCCTTCCACCAGCAGCATGATGCTGTAGCCGCGCGTGCCCGCATCGGCGCCGGTGCGCAGTTCCCATGCGGGGTCGATCTGCGCAACGCTCACGCGCCAGGCCTCGCGACCCGCGGCGAAACTGGTGCTGCCGCCCGGCGAGGCGAGCAATCGCGCGCTGCCCTGCGTGCCATCCTCGGCGGTCACGCGCACCATCACCTCGCGGCGCGCCACGGGTGCGTCGCCTTCGACCTTGGTGCCGAAGTACCACACGCTGCCGGCGATCAATGTGAGGATGCCCACATGGATCATCCACACGCCCAGGTTCACCACGCGCAGCGGAATGCGTCGCAGCGTGGTCCACGCCATGTTGGCGGCGATCAGCGCCAGCAGCAGGTCGAATGGCCACCAGTGGAACCACTCGAACTCGGTCATCTCGAATGGACGCCACTGGCGCATCTGCGCGTGCGTCCATGCGTCGGGGTGCAGCAGGTTGGGATGCGTGGGGTACACGATGCCCGCGCTGCCCACCGTCATGTACACGAACAGCGCAACCAGCAGCCAGATGCCGAATCGCACGTTGCTGAACAGGTCTGAGATGCGCTGGAGCGCGCGCAAAGGCATGGTCCGATGCTAGGGACACGCCAGCGAATCGGCCACGCCTTCAGCGCTATCATCTGCGCCCTCAAGGAGACCCCATGAACCGATCCATCGCCACCACGCTTCTCTCGTTCGCCGCGCTCGCCATCGCCGCCTGCGCGCAGCCCGCCAAGACCGACGCCGCCGCCAAGCCGGCCGCCGAGACCACGCCCGCCGTTGAGACGAAGAAGATCGAGAAGCCCGCTGCCACCGCACCGGAAGCCAAGCAGGCCGAGAAGCCCGCTGCGCCCGCGCCGGCACCCGCCGCACCGGTCGCCACACCCGCTGCTCCGACGACGCCGGCTACGCCCGCCGCTCCGACGAAGCCCGCCGCCCCCACCGCTGACGCGAAGGTGGCCTTCGTGAAGATGACCACCAACAAGGGTGACATCATCATCGAGCTCGATCGCGTGAAGGCGCCGATCAGCACCGAGAACTTCCTGAAGTACGTGAACAAGGGCCAGTACAACGGCACCGTGTTCCACCGCGTGATCAAGGACTTCATGATCCAGGGCGGTGGCTTCGACGGCACGCTCACAGAGAAGTCCACCGATGCACCGATCAAGAACGAGTGCACGAACGGCCTCAGCAACGCGCGCGGCACCATCGCCATGGCGCGCACCAACGATCCGAACAGCGCCACCGCGCAGTTCTACATCAACACCGTGGACAACAAGATGCTCGACGGCCGTCCCGGTCGCCCCGGCTACGCGGTGTTCGGCAAGGTGGTCGACGGCATGAACACCGTCGACGCGATCCGCGCCGTGAAGACCGGCCAGAAGATGGCCAACTCGCGCGGCGGCCAGGGCCCCATGGGCGATGTGCCGATGGAGACGGTCGAGATCATCAAGGTGGTCGAGATTCCGGCACCGGCGATGGCGCCCGCCGCACCGGCCGCGAAGTGATTCGCTGAAGTCGATTGAAACAGCGGGCTCCGCCATCGTGCGGAGCCCGCTTTCTTTTTGCCACCGCGCCTGTCAGGCGCCGGGCAGGTTCTTCAGCAGTTCGGCCTCATCCCAGATCGGCACGCCCAGTTCGCGCGCCTTGTCCAGCTTGCTGCCCGCGTCGGTGCCGGCGATCAGCAGGTGCGTCTTCTTCGACACGCTGCCGGTCACCTTGGCGCCGAGTGATTCAAGCCGCTCGGTCAGCGCCGAGCGCTCGAAGGCGGCCAGCGTGCCGGTGAGCACGACGGTCTTGCCGGCAAAGGGCGAGTCGGCCGCCTCCTTCTGATAGATGGGGCTGGTCAGATCCACACCCGCCTCGGCCAGATCCACGAACATGCGCTTCACATCGGCACGCGACAGGTCCTTCGCCAGGCTCTCGGCGGTGATCGTGCCGAAGTCGGACAGCGCCTCGAAGTCGGCCGCCGTGGCGGCGAGCAGCGCATCGGCATCGGCGTAGGCTCGCGCCAGCGTCTTGGCGGCCGCGGCGCCGATCAAGCGAAGTCCAAGCGACGCCAGCACGCGCGCCAAACCGCGCTGCTTCGCTGCATTCGCGTTGGCCACGATCGCGTCGGCGGTCTTCTGCCCAAGCTTGCGGATCTGCGTCTCGCCCTTCTTGTTCACCGCTTCGCTCTCGAGGGCAGCAAGCTTGCCTGCATCCAGCGTGAACAGGTCGCTGTAGCGCTTCACCAGCCCTGCATCGATGAGCTGGTCCACGATCTTCTCGCCAAGCCCCTCGATGTCCATCTGGTCGCGCCCCACGAACCACTTCACGCGCTCGCGGAACTGCGCGGGGCACGCCGCGTTGCGGCAATACACCTTGGGGCCTTCCATCTCGGTGGCGCCACCGCAGTCGGGGCACGCCGTCGGCGCCTCGATCTCCTTCGCGCCCGTGGGCCGCTCGGCCAGCACCACTTCCACCACCGGTGGAATGATCTCGCCGGCCTTCTCCACGATCACCGTATCGCCCACGCGGATGTCCTTGCGGCGGATCTCCTCGATGTTGTGCAGGGTGGCGTGCTGCACCGTGGTGCCGCCCACGAACACGGGCTTCATGGTGGCGCGCGGCGTGAGCGTGCCGCCCTTGCCCACCTGCCACTCCACATGCAGCAGCGTGGTGGCCTTGCGCTCGGCCGGATACTTGAATGCCACGGCCCAGCGCGGCGCCTTGCTGGTGCTGCCAAGCCGCTCACGGAAGTCGAGTCGATCCACCTTCACCACCATGCCGTCCACGCCGAAGTCGAGCGTGGCGCGATCGGCGGCAAACGCCTCGATCGCGGCCACCGCCTGCTCCACGGTGTCGCATCGCTGCGAGCGCGGACTCACCGGCAGCCCCAGCGCGCGACACGCCTGCAGCAACTCCCAATAGGTGGCCTGCGGCATGTCCTGCACCTCGCCAAGCCCATGCATCAGGAAGCGCAGGCCGCGATCGCGCGCAACCGCCGGGTCGAGGCTCTTCAGCGTGCCAGCGGTGGCGTTGCGCGCATTCACGAACAGCGCGTCGCCTTCCTTCTGGCGCCGCGCGTTCACCGCCTCGAAGCTGGCGTTGGGCATGAAGATCTCGCCACGCACCTCCAGCACCGCGGGAGCATCGCCGCGCAGGCGCAACGGCACGCTTCGGATCGGGCGCACATTGGCGGTCACGTCGTCGCCCTTCTCGCCGTCGCCGCGCGTGATCGCCTGCACCAGCAGGCCGCGCTCGTATCGCAGCGAGATGGCCACACCATCGATCTTCGGGTCCGCCACCACCGCGGGCACCTCGCCAAGCGATTCGGTGCAGCGCGCGTGCCAGGTGCGGAAGTCCTCGATGGAGTAGGTGTTGTCCACCGACTGCATGGGCACGCGATGCGCCACGGTCTGGAAGCCCTCGCTGGGCTTGCCGCCCACGCGCGCGGTGGGACTTGATGCGTCGGCCAGTTCCGGATGCGCCGACTCCAGCTCGCCCAGTTCGGCCAGCAGCCGGTCGTATTCGCTGTCGGCCATGAAGGGCGCGGCATCCACGTAATAGGCCACGTTCGCCCGCTCCAGCAGGTCGCGAAGTTCGGCCACTCGCTTGGCTGCGTTGCTGGACATGCGCGTTCAGTCGCCCGACGTGATCGAGTCGGGCCCCTGATTGCCCGCGGTGCGCTCGTAGTAGCCGTTGCCCTTGCGCTCGTAGCGCGTGAAACCAAGGCGATCCAGGTTCTTCTTGGAGAAACGGCCCTTGTCGGTCTGCGTCTGCACCTGGGGCGCCACCACCAGTCGCCGCACCGGCTCACCCGTTTCCGGATGCTTGGTCAGCGGCTCGTCGGTGATGCGCTGGAACACCTCGAAGGGATCCCCATCGGTGCCATCGGGCTTGATCACGGCGTACGCGTAGGTGGGCATGGCTGTCCTCCGCTACAGCATAGGTTGCAGGAACGCCTTCGCCGACGCCACCTCCTGCACGCGTCGCTCGCCGCCCTCGCGCTCGATCACCACCGCCACGTTCGGTGGCAGGCTTCCCACCTCCTGCATGAACGCGGTCCACGGCACGGCGCCTGCGCCCACCGGCGTCTCGCGGCCCCACACATCCACCTGCCCGCTGGGCTGCGCATCCTTGGCGTGCACCTGGCGCACCCACGGCTTCAGCAGACGAAAGCCATGCAGCGGATCACCTGCGCCGTACAGCAGCATGTTGGCTGGATCGAAGTTCACGCCGGCGCGTGCGCGATCGAGTTCGCGCAGCGCATCGAGCAGACACTCGGCGGTCTCCTGGCCCGTCTCGAACGCCACATCCACGCCCTCGGCCGCGAACAGGTCGGTGACCACGCGCAGCCGGTCAAGCATGCACGCGCGCAGCGGATCGCCCGCGTCGTGCGGAATGAAGCCGGCATGGAAGGTGACCAGCGACAACCCGATGTCGCGCGCCACACGCGCCACCTTGACCGCCAGCGCATGGTTCTCCTGCCACAAGGCATCGGCGCGAAGACCGCCGGTGTCGCGAATGCGCGGAATGCTGGAGTAGTCCTCGCCGCGCGGCGCGAACATGCCGCTCTCGATGCGGATGCCGGCGTCACGCAGACGCGTCACGCTTTCGCCCCACACCTTCGGCGCGTCCACCAGCGGCACCAGCGCCAGCTGCACCGCCGTGACCCCTGACTGCGTCACGCGCTCCACCAGCTGCCCCGCATCCGCGGGTCGCATGCTCCAACTGCAC
>CAIPQY010000045.1 GCA_903867275.1 uncultured bacterium
GCGGGAGTGGTGCAATCGCTGTTCGGTTTCTCGTGTCTTGGATTTGTTGTCGGCGCCGTGATGGCCTGCAGGCTGTTCTGGACGCTGGCCAACTGCCTGACGCTGGCTCACGAAGCGGTGGAACGCGAGGCCCGCCGCGCCGAACGCGAACGCCGCCGCACCATCGTTCGCGACTGAGCGAAGCGACTATCCTTCGACCCGTGAAGACAGCAACCGGAACTCTTCGTTACGGCGTGGTGGGGGTTGGCCGCATGGGCCGCCACCATGTGCGCCTGGGCACCCAGTTGGAAGGCCTGGAACTGGTCGGCGTGGTGGACCGCGATGCCGATCGCCGCGCCGAGATGCTGGAGAAGTACGGTGGCAAGGGCTACAGCGAGGTGGACGCGCTGATCGAGGCCGGTGTGGATGTGGTGGTGATCGCCACGCCGACCATCCACCATCGCGCGGCCGCGGAAAAGCTGCTTGCTCGCGGCGTGCACTGCCTGATCGAGAAGCCGCTGGCCCCCAGTGTGGAAGAGGCCCGCGCCATCGCCGACGCCGCCGCCCGCAGTGGTGCGCTGCTGCAGGTGGGCCATGTGGTGCGCTACGACCCGGTGATGGTGGCCATCCGCAACCTGGGCCTGGGCATGCCACGCTTCGTGGAAGTGGACCGCATCAGCCCCATGACCTTCCGCAGCGTGGATGTGGGCGTGGTGCTGGACATGATGATCCACGACATCGACGTGCTTCTGATGCTGATGGAGCGTGAACCCGAGCGCGTGGATGCCAGCGCCGTGAACGTGCTGGGCGACAGCGAGGATGTGTGTAACGCGCGCCTCACCTTCCCGCCGGACAAGCATGGTTTCCGATGCGTTGCCAACGTGACGGCCAGCCGACTGGCGATGAAGACCGAGCGCAAGATGCGCCTGATCTCGCCGGATGCCTACGTGAGCGCCGACTTCCAGGAGCGCAAGGGAACCGTGGTGCGCAAGACGGCCAACAACGCGCGCATGGACCAGATCCGCGCCGATCTGAAGGCGGGCAAGGACCTGAGCAGCGTGAACTGGCTGGAACTGGTGTCGATGGAGCCGCTGCAGATCGATGCCGGCGAGCCGCTGAAGCTGCAGCTGCAGGACTTCATCGACGCCATCCGAACCGGTCGCAAGCCGTTCGTGGACGCCGAGGCGGGCTTTGCCGCTGTTCGCACCGCCGAGCGCATCGTGGCTGCCGCGCGTGCGCTGAACGCGCCCAGCACCTGACATGCCGCGCATCGGCAGCCATTGCAGTGCGGCGGGCGGACCGGCCAATGCGGTGCGCGAGGCGCTGTCGCTGGGCCTGGACTGCGTGCAGGTGTTCACCGCCAACCAGCGACAGTGGAAACCCAAGGCGCCCGGCAAGACTGAACTTGCCGAATGGTTCGTGGCCCTGCGCGAGGCCGGTTGGGACAAGCCTGACGATCACCGCGTGGTGAGTCACAACAGCTATCTGGCGAATCTGGCCAGTCCAAGCGCCATGGCGCGCAAGAAGTCGATGGCCTTGCAGCGGAGCGAACTGGAGCGGTGTGAAGCGCTGCACATCCGGCTGTGCGTGATGCATCCGGGTGCGCACCTTGGTGCCACGCGGCCCACCAAGCAGCCGAACGATCTGGTGGCCGAACCTTCGAGCGAGGAGATGGATGGTCTGAAGCGCATCGCCGCGAGCCTGGACACGCTGCATCACGACCTGCCTGGATTGAAGGTGATCACATGTCTCGAGAACACCGTGGGCGCCGGTACGACGCTCGGCTACCAGTTCCGGCACCTTGCACTGATCCGCGACATGGTGAAGCAGCCTGAGCGTGTGGCGTTCTGCATCGACTCCTGTCACGCGGTGGCTGCGGGTTACGACATGCACACCACCGCGTCTGCCCGCTCCATCGTGCAACGCATCTCACGCGAACTGGGCGACGACAACGTGAAGGTGTTCCACCTGAACGACTCGGTTGGCGAGTGTGGCAGTCGGCGCGATCGCCACGCACACATCGGCGAGGGAACCTGCGGCGAGAGCGCATTCGCGGCCATCCTGAAGCACAAGGCGTGGGCCAAGGTGCCCATGATCATGGAGACGCCCAAGGAAGGTGACCTGAAGGGCCGTCCGTGGGATGTGGTGAATGCCGAGCGACTGCGTGCCCTTGCGGGCGGCACGGTCAAGCGCATGCGGAAAGTCGCGAAGGCCGTTGCACCACTCATGCTTCTGGCGCTGCTCGTTGGCCTGACCGCATGCAAGACGCGCTCGCTTGAGGAGATCCGCGGCGAGACGCCGCCTTCGCCGTTGAGCACGCTGAACAAGCCGGCCAAACCCTCGGTGGACGAGACGGCCACCATGGATGCGGCGCGCGAGAAGGCCAACCGCGGGGACTATGACGCCGCGCTGACCATGTTCAAGGAAGTGCTGCGCGACAATCCCAAGCTGCCGGACGCTTGGGTGGGTGTGGGCGACATGCACACCAACCTGAAGGAGTGGGAGGACGCCGAGGCCGCCTACGGCAACGCGGTGAACCTGGACAACGGCAACTTCGAGGGTCACTTCGGCCGCGGCAAGGCGCTGCAGGTGCTGAACCGCCTGATCGACGCCATTCGCAGCTATCACCGCGCGCTGCTGATCCGTCCCGACGACTTCGATGCCAACCTGAACATGGCCACGGCCTACCTGCAGCTGGACGAAGCCTCGAGCGCGCTCACCTTCGCCGAGAAGGCCGTGAAGCTGAAGCCGGAATCCGGCGCCGCTCGCATCAACCTGGGCGTGGCCTACGAACGCGCCGGTCGCGCCGCCGACGCCGTGCTGCAGTACGAGATGGCGGCCGAGTTGATGGAGCCCACGCCGCAGCTGCTGATGAACCTGCTGAACGCCTACGCGCAGAGCAAGCGCTACCGCGAGGCGGTGAACACGGCCAACCTGCTGGTGCGCGTGGCGCCCACGGCACTGAGTTGGGAGCGGCTCGGCTGGGCGTACTTCCGGCTGGGTGACTACGTGAAGAGCCTCGAGAGCTACCGCGAGTCGGTGCGTGTGGATGGTCGCTGCTGGCAGGGCTGGAATGGCGTCGGCGTGAA
>CAIPQY010000046.1 GCA_903867275.1 uncultured bacterium
GATTCTGGGTGCAGATCATCCGGCATCTCGCGCGAAGCGGCCTGCGCAGCGACGCATCCGGTCCGACACTGGAAGTGGAACCATCCTCCGCAGCCGTGGATCAACCCGTCCGCGTGGTGCTGGATGGATCCACCAGTGTGGACATGGATCAGATCACGGTGGAAGCGCGTCGCGCCGATGGTGGTGAGGTGATCGAGGTGCAGCTGAAGCCCGAGGGTGGCGGCCGATTCGCCACAGCCTGGTCTGCGCCACGCGAAGGTGTGTGGTCGCTGCACGTCACGCAGCCCACCATGCCTGGTGCCAACACCGCACGGCTGGATGTTCGAAGTGAGGAGCCCGAGCGCGTGGATGCCACGCCGGATCACGCCGCCCTGCGGCAACTCGCCGAAGCGACGGGTGGTCGGGTGCTGGCGCCATCCGACATCGGTGAGCTTTCGAAGTGGGCCCCGCGTCGATCGGTCACCATTCGCATGCCGATCGACTGGCCATTGTGGGATCGTTGGCCGGTGTTCGCCCTGCTCGCCCTCCTGCTGGCTGCGGAGTGGATCGGTCGTCGGCTGCTGCGCCTGACCTGAGCCCATTTCAGCGGAATTTCTCGTGACTTTCGGTGGGAAGCCGGGGCCTGATTGCTAGGCTTTCACGCGTGCCAGGATCGCTTCTGAACAAGGTTGCATCGATGCACAGGCGGGCGATCACGCTCGAGCGCGTGCGGTCGATCACCATGCTTCTGGTGGTGGCCCTGGTTGCGGTCGCGGTCGCCGTGCTCGTTGATCAGGTGGTTCGCTGGCCATGGGCTGTGCGAAGCGTGCTGCTGCTGGGCGGACTGCTGGCGAGCGTGCAGCTTGTCCGTCGATCGGTCGTGCAGACCTGGCGCCACGCACCATCCATGCAGAGTGTGGCGGTTCGTCTGGAACAGGTCGAACCATCCCTGCGTGGACAGCTCGCCAGTGCCGTCGACTTCCAGCGTGCGGGTGTCGACGCATCGAGCGAGCTGGCCAGAACGGTGATTCAACGGGCCGAGCAGGCGTGGGATCGCGCGAAGCCGGCACGCCACCTGCGCCTGACGCGCGCGGCATGGCCGTCCATGTTGTGTGCACTGATGGTGTGTGTGTGGGCCACGGTGATCGTGTGGC
Organism: uncultured bacterium; assembly: GCA_903867275.1. Lineage (GTDB taxonomy): Bacteria > Planctomycetota > Phycisphaerae > Phycisphaerales > SM1A02 > SYAC01. The sequence continues at coordinate 1,134 of CAIPQY010000046.1, forward strand.
AGCCACAGACAAGCATGATCGGACTTCGGCGCACGCTCACACCCTGGTCGGGCGATCAGTGGCCTGCGCGTGTGGCGATCGAGGTGACACCGATCGCCGAATCGATCGCGCGCGGCGTCAGTGTGCCGTTGCAGGTGCGTGTGGTTCGTGGCGATGATCCATCACTGCAGGTTCGCGTGCGCTGCATCATCACCGGATCGAATGGCCAGGTGAGCGAGCGAGAACTGGATCTGGTGCGGCAGGCGGACGGCGTGTTCGAGCGTCCCATCACCGCCGAAGGTGATCGCATGCGCATCGAGTTCTCGGCACGCGACGCCGACACGCAGGCGTGGACGCTTGGTGTGGTCACGCCTCCATCGATCGAGCGGTGTGCCTTGACGGTGCAGCCGCCCGCCTACGCAACGGGCGATCAACCCGTTGTGGATGTGTCGTGGCAGGCCACCTCTCCTCCGGAGATCGGAAACGTGCTGGCTGGAAGCCGGGTCGATCTGCGACTGGATCTTGCCGCCCCAGCACCCGTGCAACACGACGCAGGTGGCGCGATCGATGCATCGTGGTTGCAGCGCGTGGTGCAGCTGCGGGATGCGGCCGGTGCGGTGATCGGCGCACCCACCATCGAGAGCAGTGATGCGCGCCACTGGACCATTGCATGGACCGCGACCATGCCTGTGGATGTCGTTGTGCAGCCCATGGATGCGCAGGGTGTGCAGGCACCCGATGCCCTGCGCGTCGCGCTTCGCGTGATTCCAGATCGTGAACCGGCTGTTTCGGTGACCGAGCCCGAATCGGACGAGACGATCACGCCACAGGCCACCATTCCGTTCACCATCGAGGCATCCGATGATCTGCGCCTGTCCACACTTGGCTGGACCGTGGATCGCCAGCAACGCTCCGGGGAGCCGGGCCCCGTTCGGCTGGGCACCACCGATCGCCCCGCCACCGAGCGTGCCATGAACCTGAAGGAGACGCTGAACATTCCATCCATGCAGGTGCGTGGTGGCGATGTGCTGCTGCTGCGAGGGGTGGCACAGGATCGGTGTGAACAGGACGGTGTGGCGCGCAAGGCGACTCGAAGCGATCCGCGACAGTTGCGCGTGGTGGATCGAGACACCTTCGAGCGCCAGATGCGGCAGCAAACCAACACGCTTCGGCAGGCCGTGGCCCGTCTGGAGGCTTCCCAGCAGGACATCGAGCGGAATCCCGATGCGGCTGCCGCGGCGCGAGCGCAGGCGGGCCTGACGGATCGGGTGCGACAGACCGATGCCGCCGCGAACAAGTTGGTGCAGCGGCTGGTGCGCAATGAGCTGAAGGACATCGCCCTCACGGAGACACTGAACGAGGCGGCGCGTCTTGGGCAACAGGCGGAATCACAGTCGACGCAGGCACAGGATGCGCTGCAGCGTGCCACCGCAGGTGACCCACAGGCCGCTGCGAAGGCGCGCACGCATCAACAGCAGGCTCAGCAATCGCTTCGCGACATGGTGGATCTGCTCGACCGCGACGATGACGCGGCTGGTGCGCAGCGTCGCGCCGATCGTCTGGCCGAGTCCATCACCAAGCTCCGCAATGATCTGCGCGAGGCGAGCCGTTCCAGCGCGGGCAAGTCATCCGAGGAGCTGACCGCAACGGAGAAGCAGGCCATGCAGGAACAGGCCTCGCGCCAGCGCACCGCCGCTGACGAGGCGCGCGCCATGCTGGATGATCTGCGTGCACGAAGCGAGAAAAACCAGTCCAAGGACCGCGCCCAGGCCCGTTCCCTTCAGCAGGCAGCGGAAGAGGGCGAGAAGGGTCAGGTGTCGCGTCGCATGGATGAAGCGGCCGATCGCACGGATCGCAACCAGGCGACGGCGGCGGATGAATCCATGCAGGCAGCGGCCGATGCGGTGGAGCGTGTGCGCGAGGCGCTTCGCGAGGATCGCCGTGCGCGCACCGAGGACCTGCGTCGTCGCCTGGCAAGCCTGGATGAATCACTGCAGTCGCTCATCAAGGCGGGTGAAGCGGCGACACAGTCCATGGAAGCACTCGACGCCGCCGCGCCTTCGCGAGCGGAAACCGTGGCCACCGAGTGCATCCGCATCACGCGCAACAGCACGGCCGCATCACAGCAGGCACAGGAAGCCGGAAACACCACGCGACCCATCGCGAAGGTGATCGACCGGGCCACGGAGCGATTCGAGGCGTCCGTGAGCGCGCTTCGTGGCGAACCCATCGCACCCGCCAAGGCGCAGGAGGCCGCTCGTCGCGGCACCGACCTGTTCCGCGACGCGTTGAAGCAGGTGAAGGATCTCCAGAAGAAGGAGGCAGCGAAGTCGCAGGAGCGAGAGCGCGCCAATCTTTCCAAGACCTATCAGGAGCTCGCCACACAGGTGCGGTCGGTCCGTGACGCGACCGTGAAGACCGTTCCACAGGCTGGTGAGCGCATGGATCGCCGCGGTGCCGCCACACAACGCGAGCAGTCCGCGCGACTGCAGGGCACGCTGCAGGCATTCCAGACCGGCCCCAAGGCGTCCGAGCTGATGGTGGCCGCCGAAACCTTCAAGGCTGCGCATGCCCGCATCGACAAGGAACTTTCGGACAGCATCGCATCGCTGCAGTCTGCAAGCGCGGACGCCCGCACCATCCGTCATCTCGACCTGGCCGCCGACACACTCATGTCGCTGGCGATCGCCCTGCGTGATCCCGAGCAGGGTGAGGACCCGTTCGCCGACGGCAAGAACGGTGCACAGCAGGAAGGTGGAGGCTCCGGTGGCTCCGATGAGGAGAAGAAGGGTTTGCCCCCGATCGCCGAACTGCGTCTGGTTCGACAGCTGCAGGCGCAGGTGAACCAGCTCACCAAGACGCTGGATCAATCGCGCGCCGGCGGTCAGGCCGTGGACACCGAACTCACCGAGCTTGGCGCCATGCAGGATGAGGTGCGTCGACTTGGCGAGGACTGGATCCGTCGCATGAACGAGCGCACCAAGGGCGGCGAAGGCAAGAAGCCGATCGAGGCGCCCAGTGCCGCTCCCACCGACGCCTATTTCTTCCCGTGGCGGGCTGGAGATGAAACCGCACCCGCGCCAAAGGTGGATGCACCCAAGGCACCCACCCCACCACCGGCCAAGACGCTCGATGAACTGCTCGGCATCGACGGCGCATCCGGCAGCGAGGCCGCGGCGCAGGCGCAGCGCGATCGCAAGCTCGACAAGAACCTGAAGGAAGCCGACCTGAAGGATCTCGCCAAGAACGCCACCGAGAGCATGGAACTGGCCACCACACTGGTTGGCCAGAAGAAGGATCCAGGCATCGGCACACAGCGCGTGCAGGCCGATGCGCTGGCGAGTCTGGATGCGCTCATCGACGCGGCAACGCAGTATCAGAAGCAGCAGCAGTCCAAGGGTTCTTCATCCGGTTCCAAGTCCGGCAAGCAGCAGCAACAGCAGCAGGGTGAAGGTCAGAAGCCGTCCACCAATCAAGAGGAAGCGGGCAAGCCTGAACAGGCAGCCGGACAGAAGCCAAAGGATGGCAGTGAGCGCGCAAAGGACGGCACCAGCGGCGATCAGGTGGAACCACCGCCACCAGAAGATGCGTCGGTTGCCGCAAGTGGCGTACTGCAGGAGGGCCGCAGCGAGTGGGGTCGCCTGCCGCAGCGCATCCGCGAGATCATGTCGCAGGCGCGCCGCGATCGCATCAGCGCCATCTATCAACAGGCCACCGAGGCGTACTATCGCCGCATGGCCGAGGAGAAGTCGCCATGATCGCAGCCATCCTGTCGATGGTGATCACCATGCAGCAGACTCCCGCCAACCAGGCGGATGCTGCACCTGTGGTGGATGCCCCCAAGGCGCAGCAGGCTCCTCCGGCGCCACCGGTCGCCATTCCTCAGGGTGAGGCCGACGCACCACGACCTTCACGCGCAGGCACCAGCGCACAGAACGCGCCGTCGCGCCTGGAGATGACGCCCGAGAGCGAGGAAGCCACGCATCGAGCGATGCGCTATCTGGCCAGCATGCAGAACGACGATGGCTCGTTCGGCCGAGGTCGATTCGCACGACATGTGGGCATCACCGCGCTGTGCGGTCTGGCGTTCATGGCCGACGGCAACCTGCCCGGCCGCGGGCCCTATGGCGATGCCGTTCGCAGGGCGCTTGAGTTCGTGCTGAAGAACGCGACGGAGACCGGGCTGCTCGCCGCCGAGAACAGCCACGGACCGATGTACGGCCACGGATTCGCCACCCTGTTCCTTGGCGAGGTGTACGGCATGACACCCGAGGATGGCCGCGTGCGCGACGCACTGGTGCGGGCGGTGGAACTGATCGTGAACAGCCAGAACGAGGAAGGTGGCTGGCGCTACAACCCCGTCCCCTACGACGCCGATGTGAGCGTGACCATCTGCGAGATCATGGGCCTGCGCAGCGCGCGCAACGCGGGTATCAAGGTTCCAAAGGCCACCATCGATCGCGCCATCGCCTATGTGCGCGGTTGCCAGAACGCCGATGGCGGTTTCCGTTACATGACGGCGCTGGGCGCCAGCGCATGGCCCCGAACGGCGGCGGGCGTGGCCAGCCTGTTCTACGCGGGCATCTACAGCGACGACTCGATCGACCGCGGACTCACCTACCTGCAGGGCAACGCCACACCGAACGGCGGCGGCATGAGTTCCGAGGCGCACTACTTCTATGGCCACTACTACGCCGTGCAGAGCATGTACCTGGCCGGCGGCGCGGCGTGGCAGGCGTGGTGGCCACTGATCCGCAATGAGCTGGTGGAAAAGCAGGCCGAACAGGGTGGCTGGATGGACTATCAGGCTGGCCCCGCGTACAGCACCGCCATGGGCCTGATCATCCTGCAGATGCCCAAGCGCTACCTGCCCATCTTCCAGAAGTGATGCGCATGTCCACACACCATGTCGCACGAATCGCCGCGCTGTGTGTCGCGCTTGTGGCGCATGCGGCGTCGGTGGATGGTGGCAGCACCATCCTTCGGGATGGCACCAGTCAGCGCATCGACGCCCGTGAACTGAAGGAGATCGGTTCGGAGGCGTGGCCCGGCTGGTTGGCGGTGGACACACGGACCGGCGATCGCGCACCTGAATCCGATGCGCGCAGCGTGCTTGCGCTCGATGATGGCCAGCGCATCACCGGCATCTTCGAGTCGAGCGGCCACAAGCTGAACTGGCGTTCGCGGGACCTGGGCCTCACCGAGATCGATCTGGAGCGGGTGCAGTGGATCGGTCCACCGGTGCTGGCAACCGAGGTTCCACCAACCAGGGATCGTGTGGTGCTGCTGAACGGCGATCGTGTGGATGGATTCGTGAATGCGATCGAACCGGACCGTGGCGTGCAGGTGGAGACGCAGGATTCGGCACCACAGGCGGCCTCGCGCTGGATCGATCTGGCACGCACCGTGTCGATTCAACTGGCGCCGCGGCCGCGGGCGGCCAGTGGGTGGCGGTTGTGGCTGCGCGATGGCAGTGTGGTGGATGTGGATGGATGGCAGCGCAAGGGCGATCAGGTGCAATTGCTCAAGCTGCATCTGCCTGGTGCCGCACCGGTCACCACCATTCCGTGGAGTTCGGTGCTTGGGGTGGCATGTCCAGGCAGTGGCATGCAGCCGTTGTGGTCGCAGGTGTGGCGCACCACCAACACAACACCGGTGGAGCGACTGAGTGCACCAGTGATCCACATGCAGCCTCAGCGCGCGCTCGATCTGCACGATCTCGATCTGCACGGACCCGGCTCCTTCATCATGCAGGTGCCGCCGGGAACCACATCCATGCACCTCACGCTCGCATCACCCCCGCTGC
>CAIPQY010000047.1 GCA_903867275.1 uncultured bacterium
CACGGGCAGCGTGCCGCGCGGCTGCGACAGGTTGTAGTTCTTCCAGCCGGTCTCCACCACGGCCTTGAAGCTGCTGCAGGCGCTCTGCTGGAACAGCAGCGGCACGCGGTTGGCGAAGCGGATCACGCGCGCCGTCTCGTCGGCTGGCAGTTCGCCACCGAAGGCGATCGCCGCCTCGATCTGGAACGGGCGACCGCGATACACCTCGGCTTCGCGCGTGCTGGCGGCGTAGAACTCCGCTCGCACGCCCTTGAGCATGCCGGCGAGCATCTGGCGCACGCCGATCGGCGCCAGGCAGTCCGTCGGCGGCGGCGCAAGCTTCGCCTCCTGGAATGCGTCGAACAGCTTCTCCGCCATCGGCGGCTCCACGTCGGCCACCTTGCGCCGACTCGAGAGCCCGATCTTCTCGCACAGCGCGCCGGCGGTGCTGGCACTGACGCGACAGAAGCGCTCCTGCAGGAAGTTGAACAGCGTGCCCTTGTCGCTGGCCTCGTAGTCCTTCAGCATCTGCAGCAGCGTGCCGAGCTCGATGCCCTTCGGGTGCGGCTGGATCTCCTTGGTTTCCGGCGGAAGCTCCTGCACGCCACGCGGGAACACCGTCACGCCCTGCGTCTCGGTGGTCACCGCTGCGGCCGCGGCGGCGCCGGCCTGCGCCTGCGCCAGGATCGGCGTGTCACCCTCGTCATCGGAGCTCACGCGCGTGGGCGGCACGAACACGAAGCGCCCGTGCGGATTGGCGATGGCCGTCAGTTCCAGGAACTCGTCCACCGAGCCGCGACCGCGCTGATAGCGGCCTTCCAGCTCGATGCTGACGCAGGTTCCGCTGCGATACACCTGCGCATCCAGGAACCCGCCGGCCTCACCCGACAACGCGCGCGTGCCCGCACTGAGCGAACGGAAGCGCTGCGGCGGAAAGTCGCCCGTCTCCTTGTCCAGCGTCACTTCGGCGCGGTTGGTCTTGGTGTTCATCGCCAGCTCGATGTGATGCGCTGGCTGCTTCGCGCCGGGCTTGGTGTGGATCACCATCGGCTTGCCGGTGGTGATCAATCCGTACATGCCCGCCGCGCTGATGCCGATGCCCTGCTGACCGCGGCTCATCTTCAGGCGATGGAACTTGCTGCCGTACAGCAATCGGCCGAAGATGTTCTCCACCTGCTTGCGCACGATGCCCGGGCCGTTGTCCACGATGGTCACGCGGTAGCGCGAGCTCTTCGCCGTGGCCGGCCGATCCGGCTGCAGGTCCTCGATGATCACCGAGATCTCCGGCAGGATGCCCGCCTCTTCGCACGCATCCAGGCTGTTGTCCACGGCTTCCTTCACCGTGGTCAGCAGCGCCTTGCGCGGATTGTCGAAGCCCAGCAGGTGGCGGTTCTTGGCGAAGAACTCGCTCACGCTGATGTCGCGTTGACGACCAGCCATCTCCTCGGCGGTGGCACCACGCTTGCGTGGGCTCTTCGCCTCGGGGCTTGCACCTGACTTGGGGGCGGACTTGCTCTTGGACGAATCCATCACTGCGGCTTCCGTGCCTTGCATTGAACCTCCGTGCTCTGAAGCGACCGAGTATGCCAATGTTTCGGCGTTCCGCGCGCGTTCGCCCCCGGTTTTCCTGTGGAAACGGCTAGCCGTGCCGCCCGCCCAACTTCGCTACCATCGATCCCCCAATCCAACCCCACAAGGAGCAGACACCATGGAAACCACCCTGATCATCCTGAAGCCAGACGCCGTGCAGCGAGGCCTGATGGGCCGCATCATCACCCGCTTCGAGGACAAGGGCCTGCAGATCGTCGGCTGCAAGCTGATGCAGATCTCGCAGGATCTGGCAGCCCAGCACTACAAGGACCACGCCAGCAAGCCGTTCTATCCCGGCCTGGTTCGCTTCATGACCAGCAGCCCGGTGCTGGTGATGGCCGTCCGCGGCATCGGTGCTGTGGCGATCTGCCGCGGCATGATGGGCGCCACCTTCGGCAGCAAGGCTGCCGCCGGCACCATCCGCGGCGACTTCGGCGTGTCGAACAGCTTCAACCTGATCCACGGATCCGACGGCCCCGAGGCCGCGACGCGCGAGATCGGCCTGTTCTTCAAGGCTGGCGAAGTGATGGACTTCAACCGCGCTGGCGAATGCTGGATCTACGACTCCAGCAGCGGCAAGGCTGAATAAGACCTATAACTTTCTGCTTGGCCCCAATTCGGGCCTCCAGGCGACCTTCAAG
>CAIPQY010000048.1 GCA_903867275.1 uncultured bacterium
GAGCGCCCGACACGCGCTCTGGGTCAGCCACCTCTCGGAGTACAGCCGCGCGGTTGAACTGCACGATCCGGCCCTGCTGCGCATGTCGCAGGAACGACTGGCGTCCGACACGTCATGGCCCGTGCAGTTGCTTCACGCACTGGCAGACGAGAGCGTTGCGCGCTTCGACGGCAAGTCCAGCTTTGAAACATTCTCCGCCATGGGCGGCGCGGTGTCTCCCGACGGCACCGTGCTGGCACTCGTGATGGATGCGGCAAACGGCGTCGTGCTGCTGGATGCGAAGGACCTGCACGTGGTGCGCGCGCTGAACCCGGGCATCCGCGCATGGGCCGTCACCTTCGATCCGGTGCACGAACGGCTGCTGACCGCCGACGGCAACCGTCTGTACGTGTGGGACAAGCCTTGGACGGGTCCACCGCGCATCATCACGCTGCCTGGCGAATACGGCGATGGCATTGCTGCATCGCCCGACGGCACTCGCGTGGCGTTGTCCGCGCAGGGCAATTGCTGCGTGATCGATCTTGGCACGGGCAACATCGTGGCGCGCTCTCCCGGCATGTCGGGCTCCACCACCCGCGTGGCATGGAGCCCCGATGGACAGTGGATCGCGATGGGCGTGGAGCCCCGCACCGTGCGCCTGCTGCATGCCGCGGATCTGTCCGAAGCCGCGCGCATTCCCGCCGACGCGCAACGCACGCTTGCGCTGGCGTTCGATCCATCCAGCCAATGGCTCGCCTTCGCGGGCGACATGCGCGTGCTGCATGTATGCGAGGTGCGCAATCCATCCAACGAACGGCGACTGCGCCTTGATCACAGCGTGTGGGGCATGTCATGGAAGCCGCAGGGCGGCGAACTTGCGATCGCGGATCGCGGATCGGGTGTTCGATTGGTGCGTGTGCCCGAAGATGGTTCCCCACTCGCGCTCATCGGCAGCTTCTCCGGCCATCCCGCCGAGGTCTGGTGCGTGGACTGGAACCGAAGTGGCGATCGTCTGTACTCCATCGGACAATTCGGCGTTCGTGCATGGGCTGACAGACCGCACGCAGGCCCGCGTGTGCATGAACTCGGCTCCGCGGCCCTCAGTCTGCACAACCTTGCGGAGGGCGGCCTGGCGGTTCTCACCAGCGATGCAACCCTGTGGACCATCGCGGACGAGACGCGCGCCAAGCCACAGGCGCGCTGGCGCGGCGGCCCCTTCCAGGCGGTGGCCACCGCCGGCAGTCCCGCGCACGATCGCTGGGCGTGGATCGATGCCTCGCTGCACCTGCGCATACTGCACGCCGATACCGGTCACCGCATCGATGTCTCGCTCAAGCCATTCGATGAGTTCCCATCACGCATCGCGTTTTCACCCGATGGCGCACTGCTCGCCATCATCGGCAACTCCATGGCGGATCCACTGGTCATCGTGGACACGGCGACCGGCATCGAGCAGGCTCGCATGACGGTGCCCTGGAAGAACCAGCCATCCGGACTGCTGTGGCTGGACAACGCGCAGTTGCTGGCTGGCGATTTCAACGACGGGTTCA
>CAIPQY010000049.1 GCA_903867275.1 uncultured bacterium
GATCCAGCGCATGCTGCGTGACCGCCAGCGGACTGTCCGCCCACTCCGCGAGCGCCAAGACGGGCAGCGGCTTGCCGGCCCGACGCAGCACCTCCCACACCGCCATCGTGTGGAAGTCGAGCAGGAACTCGATCAGCCCCTCCCTGCGCACATCGATCGCGGCGTCGGCCATGGCATCAGTTGTATGGCTTCGGAGCAGGGTCGAGTGAGGCGACCTGCGTGGATGCCCCAAAGTCTGTGCTTGGGTGCCGCATTCCGCCCTCATGGCCGATCACCCGCTGTTGCCATGAAGCCCTCGCCGGCCATGCGCCACCCGCCCGCCAATCGGCACCCTTGTCCGTGCTGCCGGGTCGATTACCGGGCCATTTGGGACAAATTCGGCCATTTCCCTTCCCTCGGTCGCGCATGGCTGCCAAAGTGCGCGGAGACTCGAAACCCCACCATGCGCCAGACCCGACACCTCACGATCGCTTGCCTCGTGCTGACCGCCATCACCAGCGCAGCCCTTGGCCGCACCAGCACCTACGTGAACTGGGAGTCGCCGCAGACCCATTCGGTGGAAGTGACCCCGAACGGCGCCACGCTGCTGGTGGTGAACACGCCCGACAATCGCCTGGAGGTGTTCGATGTGGCGGGCAGCACCTTCAGCCGCCGCGGCTCGGTGAGCGTGGGACTGGATCCCGTCTCCGTGCGCGCGCGCAGCAACACCGAAGCGTGGGTGGTGAACCAGATCTCCGACTCCGTGAGCGTGGTCGACCTGACCACGCTGCGCGTGACACGAACGATCAACGTGGGCGATGAACCAGCCGACGTGGCGTTCGCCGGCTCGCCGCTGCGCGCCTTCGTGTCGCTGCCGATCACCAGCTCCGTGGTGGTGCTTGATCCCGCGAACCCCGCCACCGCGACGCAGACGCTCGCGATTCAGGGCGCCTCGCCACGCGCGATGGCCGTGAGTCCGGATGGCTCGAAGGTGTATCTGGCCATCTTCGAGTCGGGCAATCACAGCACCATCATTCCCGAGGCGACCGTGAACAACAGGAACGGTCCGTACGCAGGCGCCAATCCACCGCCGAACGCCGGCACCGGTTTCTCCCCCGCGATCTCCAGCTCGCTTCCCACGCCGCCCAAGGTGGCGCACGTGGCGCGCAAGAATGCCTCGAACCGCTGGATCGACGGCAACGGCCGTGACTGGACCAACCTGATCACCTGGGACGTGCTCGACAACGACCTGGCCGTGATCACAGCCAACTCGCTGGCCACCACCTATGTGAAGGGATTCATGACCATCGTGGCGGGCGTCGCGGTTTCGCCCACCTCGGGCAACGTGGTCGCGGTTGGTGTGGAGTCGCGCAACGAACTGCGCTACACCGCCAACGTGAACAGCGTGTTCATCCGCTCGATGATGGCCACCATTCCGGCGGGCAGCACCACGGCCACGCCGCTGGACCTGAATCCGCATCTCACCTACACGCAGACCTCCATCCCCGATGTGTCCAAGGACGCATCCATCGGCGATCCGCGCGGCGTGGTGGTGGCTGCGAACGGCACCACATACGTGGCGGGTCTGGGATCCAACAACGTGATCGTGACCAGCGGCACCGGCACGCGCGTGGACGAGATCGCGGTGGGCGAAGGCCCCACCGGACTCGCGCTGTCGGGCGATGGAGCGCGACTGTTCGTGCTGAATCGCTTCGAGGGTTCGCTGTCGATCGTCAGCACCTCGAACCGCATGGAGATCGGCCGCCTGGCGCTGCATGACCCCACGCCTGCCGACGTGAAGGCGGGCCGTCCGTTCCTGTTCGACACGCATCTCACCTCGGGCCTGGGTCAGGCGTCGTGCGCCTCGTGCCACATCGATGGCCGCTCCGACCGCATGGGCTGGGATCTTGGTGACCCGCAGGGCACCGTGAAACTGTTCGATCAGAGTTGCCAGGTCCCGGGCTGCACCTCGTGGCACCCCATGAAGGGCTACATGACCACGCAGACGCTGGTGGGCATCATCGGCAACGAGCCCTTCCACTGGCGCGGCGAGAAGCGCGACCTGTCGGAGTTCAACGAGGCGTACACGCACCTGCAGGGTCGTTCGGACGAGATCACCACCGAGGAGATGTCGAAGCTGACCAGCTACCTCGGCAGCCTCACCTTTCCGCCGAACCCGAACCGCAACATGGACAACTCGCTCAAGTCGTCGGTGACGGTGGCGGGCGGCTTCACCGGCAATCCGGTCGCGGGACAGACCGTGTTCAACACCTCGCGTCTCTTCGGCGCCCCTCCCGGACTCACCTGCGTGGCATGCCATGCGGGCACGCCCGGCAGCAACAACGTGATCGACATCCCCGGCGCCGGCGACGACCAGAACCGCAAGAACGCGCCGCTGCGTGACAGCTACCGAAAGGTGGGCGCGGATCGCACCTCGCAGACGGCGAAGTACGGATTCGGCTTCGATCATGCCGGCGAATCGTCCACCATCCAGAACGTGCTGAGCGTGGGCTTCAACTTCCCTGCCGGCACCACGGGCACAACGCAGAAGCGCGACATCGAGGCGTATGTGCTGAGCTTCGGAAGCGACACGCATGCCGCCGTGGGCGTGCAGACCACCGCCAGCAACGCGGGTGGCAGCGGCGACAACGCCGCGCTGATCACGCAGATGATCACCCTCGCCAACGCCGGATCCGTGGGCCTGGTGGTGAAGGGCATGCAGAACGGCGAGCAGCGCGGATGGATGCTGATCGGCGGACGCTTCCAGTCCGATCGCCGCGCCGAATCGATCGCGCCGAGCAACCTGCTGGCGCGTGCGACTACCGGCAGCGAGCTCACCTACACCGTGGTGCCCGCCGGCTCGCAGGAGCGCATCGGCGTGGATCGCGATGCGGACGGCTTCTATGATGGCGACGAGATGGACGCGGGCAGCGACGCGGCGAACGGCGCGGACACGCCGCAGATCTGCCGCGGCGATCTGGACGCTTCCGGCGCCGTCGACTCGGGCGACGTGGCCATGCTGCTGCTGAGCTGGGGCGAGTTCGGTGGACCGGCCGATCAGGATCGCAGCGGCGTCGTTGATGCGGGCGATCTGGCGCTGATCATGCTCGATTTCGGTGCCTGCGCAAACTGAACGCGGCAGCCACCGCGACGGCCGCTCAGCCGCGTCAGCTGGTGCCGTCGCCGATGTCCACGCCACGAAGCACGTTCACCAGTTCAGCGCGACGGCGAATGCCGAGCTTGGCGTGAATGCGCTTGGCGAATGTGGCCACGGTGTGCGGCGACACGCCGATGCGACGCGCGATCTCCGGCTGCGTGCTGCCTGAGGCGAGCGCCAGGGCGATTTCACGCTCGCGGGGCGAAAGGCGCTTCCAAAGAGTCTTGCCTCCAGTCGAAGTGTCGGGTGATGTCTGATTGCGCGGCCGGATCACGATCTCGGGCTGCGGCATCTGGAGTTCGACCAGCGGCTGGATGCGGAAGCAGGCGTAGTGATTGCAGGCGGTCGACGGTCGCGCGCGCGGGCCC
>CAIPQY010000050.1 GCA_903867275.1 uncultured bacterium
CCGATGGGTGGTCGCATGACCGAGATGCTGCCCACCATGGGTGCGGCGGTGATGTTCCTGTGCGGCAGCCACATGCAGATGCACCTGGGTCAGGTGAGCGCGTGGCGTCGCGCCATGGGCATGGGCAGCATCATGTGATCGTCGCGCGGTTGGCGCGCGCGGCGCCGATCGCCACGGAGCCTGCGCATGACGGCCAAGCACATCCTCGCCCTGGATCAGGGCACCACCAGTTCGCGCGGCATCGTCTTCGACGAGCATGGCGCGATCTGTGGCGTGGCCCAGAAGGAGTTCCGGCAGCACTTTCCGCAGTCGGGCTGGGTGGAGCATGACGCCGAGGAGATCTGGCAGACGCAGCTGGAGACGGCGCGTCAGGCGATCAAGAACGCGCGCGTGGAGGCGCGGCACATCGCCGCCATCGGCATCACCAATCAGCGCGAGACCACGGTGGTGTGGGAACGCTCCACCGGTCGACCGATCGCCAACGCGATCGTGTGGCAGGACCGTCGCACCGCACCCGTCACCGAGCGCCTGAAGCGTGATGGTGCGGAGGCGCATGTGTCGCGCATCACGGGTCTGGTGCTGGATCCGTACTTCAGCGCGACCAAGATCGCGTGGATCCTGGATAACGTGCCGGGCGCGCGCGCGCGGGCGGAGAAGGGCGAACTTGCCGCCGGCACCATCGACGCCTGGCTGCTGTGGAAGCTGACCGGCGGTGCGGTGCATGCGACCGACGTGACCAATGCGAGTCGCACATCGCTGATGAACCTGCGCACGCAGGCGTGGGACCCGGAACTGCTGAGACTGTTCGATGTGCCGGCGTCGGTGTTGCCCGAGATCCGAGCGTGCGATGCGGCATTCGGCGTGGCGCCCGCGGAACTGTTCGGCGCCGAGGTGCCGATCCGCGCGATGGTGGGCGACCAGCAGGCGGCGCTGTTCGGCCAGTTGTGCACGCGACCCGGCATGGCGAAGAACACCTTCGGCACGGGTTGCTTCATGCTGATGCAGGTGGGCGAGCAGGCGGTCGACAGTCGCAACCATCTCTTGAGCACCATGGCATGGAAGCGCGGCGACGCGGCCGCGACCTATGCGATCGAGGGAAGCGTGTTCGTGGGTGGCAGCGCGATCCAGTGGCTGCGTGACGGACTGGGCATCATCCGAAGCGCGCCTGACGTGAACGCGTTGGCGAGCAGCGTGCCGGATGCGGGCGGCGTGATGATGGTGCCCGCCTTCACCGGCCTCGGTGCACCGCACTGGGATCCGACCGCGCGCGGCGTGATCGTGGGCATCTCGCGTGGCACCAAGGCCGCGCACATCGCGCGCGCAACGCTGGAGGGCATCGCGCATCAGGTGGCCGATCTGATGCAGGCCATGACGGCGGATGCCGGCAAGGCGCTGGATGTGCTGCGCGTGGATGGCGGCGCGTCGGCCAGCGACATGCTGATGCAGATGCAGGCCGACCTTCTCGGGGTGCCTGTGGAGCGACCCAAGGTGGTGGAGAGCACCGCGCAGGGTGCGGCATTCATGGCGGGCCTGGCGGCGGGCGTGTGGAGCGACCCGTCGCAGATCGAGCACATTCGACAGATCGATCGAACGTTCGTGCCAGTCTGGAGCGCTGATCGGCGCTCCGCCGCGCGGGCACAGTGGCAACGCGCCATCGAGCGCAGTCGACAATGGGATGAGGGAAAGGCAGGCACATGACGCAGTTCTCACCGACGACGATCGAACGGATTCGGCAGGCGCGACGCGCCGGCGAGGTGTCGCGCGCCGCACATCTGCAGCGACTGACCGGCGAAACATTCGATCTGCTGGTGATCGGTGGAGGCGCCACCGGCCTGGGTGTTGCCGTGGACGCCGCAAGCCGCGGCCTGCGCACAGCCATCGTGGAGGCGCACGACTGGGCCAAGTGCACCAGCAGCCGCAGCACCAAGCTGGTGCACGGTGGCGTGCGCTATCTGGAGCAGATGGACTTCGGTCTTGTCACCGAGGCGCTGCATGAGCGCGGCCTGCTGCACCAGAACGCGCCGCACCTGGTGCATCCGCTGCCGTTCATCGTTCCAAGCTTCAAGTGGTGGGAGGGCCCGTTCTATGGCGTGGGCCTGAAGCTCTACGACGCCCTTGCCGGCAAGCTGAACCTGAAGCCCAGCCGCTTCCTGAGTCGCGACGAGGTGATCGCGCGCATTCCCAATGTGCATCTGGATGGATTGCACGGCGGTGTGGAGTACTACGACGGGCAGTTCGATGACGCGCGCATGGCCGTCAGCCTGCTTCGAACCGCGCTGCAGCATGGCGCGGCAGCGGCGAGTGGCGTGCGCGTGACCGGCTTGCTGAAGGACGCCGGCAAGGTGTCGGGTGCCGAGGCCGTGTGTGCCGTGACCGGTGCCGCGCTGCGCATCAAGGCCAGAGTGGTGGTGAACTGCACCGGCATCTTCGCCGACGCGATCCGCCAGATGGATGCGCCCGCGGCCACCCCCATGATCGAGCCTGCCCAAGGCGTGCATGTGGTGCTTGACCGCAGCTTCCAGCCCAGCGACACCGCCATCATGGTGCCGCACACAGATGATGGTCGCGTGCTGTTCGTGATTCCGTGGCACGGCCACACGCTGGTGGGCACCACCGACACGCCCATGCCGAAGGCCGAGGTCGATCCGCAGCCCACCGAGGAGGAGATCGGATTCATCCTGAAGAATGCGGGTCGCTACCTGCAGCGCACGCCCGTGCGCAGCGATGTGCTGGCGGCCTTCGCGGGCATGCGCCCACTGGTGCATGCGGGTGGCAGCGATGGCACGGCCAGCAAGAAGGTGAGTCGCGAGCATGTGGTGCACGCGAGTGATGCCGGCCTGGTGAGCGTGATGGGCGGCAAGTGGACCACCTACCGCAAGATGGCCGAGGATGGCGTGAACAAGGCCATGGAAGTCGCGGGCATGCCTGCGCGCCCGTGCGTCACCGAAGGCATGCGCGTGCATGGCGCGCTGGAGCGTTCGAGCGCTGCATGGCCAAGCGAGGATTGGTTGCAGGTGTACGGCACCGAAGCGGCCGATCTGAAGGCGTTGATGCAGCGTGAGCCTGAACTGGCTGCGCCGCTGCACGCGGAGCTGCCGTACACGGTGGCCGCGCTGGTGTGGGGCCTGCAGCACGAGCAGGCGCGCACGGCCGAGGATCTGCTGTTCCGCCGCACGCGTGCGGGGTTGCTGAACGCCGCGGCCACTGCGTCGTGCATGACGCAGCTCGAGCGAGCGCTGGCGGATTGATTCCGCGGCTTCGGCCGCCTGGCTGAAATCGGAACGACTAGATTTGGGTGATGCAGAGACGAACCCAGTCGTGGTTGTTGCCCGCACTGCTGACCGTGTGTGCATGCATGCTGGGGGCGCAGGCGGGTGCCCCGCATGTTGGCGGCCCGCCCATCAAGGCCGCGCTTCAGGAACGGCGCACGTGGGTCTTTGCGGATCCCGCGCCCACCGTGACCTTCGACAACCAGTTCAGCGGTGCGCGCGTGAATGCGTGCACGCAGATTGGGCCACACGACTTCAAGGTGCTCATCACGCCGGAGAACGAGCCGATCAACCCGAGTCCGTGGTACGCGTTTCGCGTGAAGGCGGATGC
>CAIPQY010000051.1 GCA_903867275.1 uncultured bacterium
GGGGGTCGAACCCGCAACCACCGGCGTGACAAGCCGGTACTCTAACCAATTGAGCTACCGCCCCAACACCAGACCAAGGTCTGGAGGGACAAGTCTAGCGAAGCCTGCCATCGGGTCAACCGGGGGGAACACGCGGTGTTCAGTGCCCGGTTTTGTAGCGTGATTCCCGCGGTCTTGAACCGTGCCCGCTGGCGGCTCAGGCCTCAAACCAGTCGTGCCCGATGCCACCATCGGCTTGCAGCGGCACGTCCAGTTGCATGGCGCCCTCCATCACCCGCTGCATCAACGCCAGCGCGGCCGGCGCCTCGCCCTCGGGCGCCTCCACCAGCAACTCGTCGTGCACCTGCAGCAGCAGGCGTGCCTTCGGGTGGTGCTTCGGAAGTTCCACCGCAAGCCGCACCATGGCCACCTTGATCAGGTCGGCCGCACTTCCCTGCACCACGGTGTTGATGGCCATGCGCTCGCCCAGCGCCCGCTCGGCGGGGTTGCGCGAGTGCACCTGGGGGATCGGTCGCCTGCGCCCAAGGATGGTGCTCACGAACCCGTCCGCCTTCGCCTTGGCCACGCAGGCCTGCAGGAACGCCTCGATGCGATGGAAGCGCGCCTTGTAGTCGCTGATGATGCGCGTGGCGCGCTCCACGCTGGCACCGGGGCCCAGACGCCGGGCAAGCCCCCACGGCGTGATGCCGTACACGATGCCGAAGTTCACCATCTTGGCGGCGCTGCGCTGTTCGTCGGTCACCTGCGCGATCGGGATGCCGAAGGTCTGCGCGGCCACGGCGCGGTGAATGTCCTCGCCGCGACGGAAGGCATCGCTCAGGCCCGGATCGCCGCTCAGGTGCGCGAGCAACCGCAGCTCGATCTGCGAGTAGTCGGCGCTGGCGAACACGAAACCGGCCGCCGGCTTGAAGGCCTTGCGGATCTCGCGCCCCTCGCCGGTGCGGATCGGGATGTTCTGCAGGTTCGGATCGCTGCTCGACAGACGCCCGGTGGCTGCGCCCATCTGATGGAAGCTGGCATGCACGCGGCCATCGGCCGGGTCGATGGCGTCCTTCAGGCCGACCAGATAGGTGCCGACCAGCTTGGTGAGCTGCCGATGTTCGAGGAGCAGCGCAGGCACCGGCGTCTCCACCAGCGGATCGGCAGCCAGTTTCTCCAGCACCTCCATGTCGGTGCTGGCGCCGGTCTTGGTGCGCTTGACCACCTTCAGGCCAAGGCCGGCCGGCGAATCGGTGGGTGCATTGAACAGGATCTCGCTCAGCTGCTTCGGCGAATCCAGGTTGAACTCACGCGGACTGGCCTGCATCACCTGCTCGCGGATGCCCACCAGGCGCGCCTCCAGTCCTTCGCGTTGACGATCCAGCTCGGCCGCATCCACGCCGATGCCCCACTGCTCCATGCGCGCGATCACCTGCACCAGCGGCAGTTCCACCTCGGCGAGCAGCTGCTGCAACCCCTGCGCCTGCATTCGCGGGGTGAAGTGGCGATGCAGGCGAAGCGCCATGTCTGCGTCCTCGGCGGCGTAGTCGCTGGCGGCGTCCAGGTCGGCCTGATCAAAGCGCCGCTGATTGCGCCCGCTGCCGATCAGGCTTTCGATGGAGATGTTGCGATGACCAAGCAGCGCCTCGCTGAGCGCATCCAGGCCATGCCCCATTCGCGCGGCGTCCACCAGGTGACTGCTGATCAGCGTGTCATCGATCAGCCCCGCCACCTTCACGCCATGCCGCTCCAACACGATCAGGTCGAACTTGGCGTTGTGCGCCGTCTTGGGCACCGATGCATCCTCGAGCAGCGGCTGCACCAGCGGCTTCACCGCGTGCCAGTCGAGATGGCGCTCTGGCTGCGGGCTGCGCAGCGGGATGTAGGCGCCGGCGTGTTCCGCGAAGGCCAGCGAGAGGCCCACCAGCCCCGCGCGCGTGGGCTGCACCGAATCGGTCTCGGTGTCGAA
>CAIPQY010000052.1 GCA_903867275.1 uncultured bacterium
CATGCCTCCAACAACGCAGGCAGGCGCGCGAACTGGCGGTCGGACATGGACTCGATGTGCTGCAGATCGGCAAGCCACGCTCGATCGTCGCGGGTCGCCGACACCACCCATCCCCAGTCGGCAGGCGCCGGACGCGCAAGTTCCTGCTGCAGTCGCTCACTGGCCAGCGAAAGCGCCTCCAGACCCTGCAGCGTGGCGCGCACGCATGCAAGCAGTCGACCGCGCCCCGCATCCACGCGCTCCTGCAACTGCATGGCGGTCTGCGGAATCGGCCCGTCGCCAAGACACGCCGCATGCACCGATCGATGCGCGGCGCAGTGCACCAGCGAGGCGGGTGAACCAAGACCACGCGCGCTCCACACCAGCGGCTGATAGCCCGGATCGAAGTCCAGATGATGCTGCACTTCCGATCGCAGTGCCGCGTGACACAGGCGCACGGCCGCTCGACGAAGGCCCTGCATCGCCTCCGACGCATCGCTGCGCCACGCCGTTTGCACCCCCTGCCGTGCCGCATCAAGCGTGCCCCACACCTGCAGTGAAGCACCATCGCATGGCACACGAAGCACGCACGGCAGCGGCGGCGCGGCGTCGGGCCACGCAGCGACCGGCGCGCCGCACCAGCGCCCGGACTCGAAGGCGCGCATCGCCTCTTCGCGCGCCTTCTGCACCGCTTCGTGCAGATCACGCTGCGCGGCGCCGACATCGCGCGTTTCCAGCAACGTTCGCTCGCCTCGCATCACCTGCACACGCAGCAGCAGATGCGGCGCCACAGCCGTCATGTCGAAGTCGCTCGCCTGCACAACGAGCCCCGAGGCGGCCGACAGGTGCTGCGCCAGCAGCGTGCGCAGCGATCCTTCTCCAGGTGCATGCGATTGCAGGAACCCGTTGGTGAATTCCTCCACCGGTTGGAATCGCGCGCGCACACGCTTGGGCAAGGATCGAATCAGCGCTTCCACCAGTTCCGGTCGATGGCCGGGCACCGACCACTCCAGGCGCGCGGCATCCAGATCCGGCAGCGAGACCAGCGGCACCTGCAGCGTCACGCCGTCATCCACCGCGCCTGGCGCGTGCAGATATCGCACGGGCATGCTGCCTGCGCCCGCATCCAGCGCCCGGGGGAACGCCGCATCATCCGGCTCCTCGGTGATCAGGTGCACACGCTGCAGCAACAGGGCGCGCGGATCACGCCGTTCCACCTCGCGCCGCCATCGCTCGAAGTCCGGCCGACTGTGCACGCCTTCGGGCAGGCGCTGGTCATAGAAGCGGTACACAGCCTCGGCATCGGCCAGCAGGTCGCTGCGACGTCGCGCCTGCGCCCAGGCCTCCACATCCTGCAGCGTGGTGCGATTGGCGGAAAGAAACGGCGCATCCACGCCCAGTTGCTCCTCCACCAACGCGCTGCGGATGAACACCACGCGCGCGTCGGCGGGATTCACCGGACCGTACGGCACGCGACGCTTCTCGATCAGGTCGAGCTGACCAAGGCTCACGCGCTCCCAGGCCGCCACCTGCCCGGTCTCGCGCACCCAATGCGGCTGACTGAGCGTGCGCTTCACGATGTGCGGCGCAGCACCCTCCACCCAGTTGGGTTGGATGCGCGCCACCACGCGCGCCTGCCTGCGCCCGGTGTCCACGATCTCGAGCGCCACCACCCACGGCGGCTGCGCGCGCGCAAGACCGCTTCGTGGATGCAGCACGAAGGTGCTGCCATCGCTCAGTCGATATTGGCCATCGCGGCCGCGCAGCGCCACCTGCGTGGCGAAGCCAGCCAGCACCGCGCGATGCACCGGTGCCGAACGCCACACGCCGTTGTCTGCGCCGGGATCCAACTGCAGCCTCTCGCGCAGCAGGCGATCCAGCTGACGCCGAACATCGGTCCACTCGCGAAGGCGGCGATGCGACAGATGCCGCTCGCGACACCATCGCTTCAGCGCCGACGAGCCCAGCGTCTCCTGCGCCTCG
Source organism: uncultured bacterium (assembly GCA_903867275.1). Lineage (GTDB taxonomy): Bacteria > Planctomycetota > Phycisphaerae > Phycisphaerales > SM1A02 > SYAC01. The sequence goes on from CAIPQY010000052.1 coordinate 1,963, forward strand.
CGCCAGGCCGCCCACAGTCGCAGCGCACCGATCAGGTCGCCATCGCCGTCGCGGAACGGCGCGTGCGCCAGGTCGGCCTCCTGTGCGCGGTCTGCCGGCCGCTCGCGCGGATCCACGCTTGAAAGCCACGCGGCCAGCGTGCATGCCGCCGCACCGCACTCAAGCCGCACCCCTTCAAGCAGCACGCGAGCCACGCGCGGATCCACGGGCAGCTTGGCCATCTTGCGCCCAAGCGGCGTGAGTTCGCCGCGCGTGCCAACCGCACCGATCTCGCGCAGCGTCTCCTCGGCTTCATGCAGGCGACGCTCACCCGGCGGATCGATGAACGGAAATGCGGCCGGATCACCAAGCCCCAGATCCTTCATGCGAAGCACCACGCCGGCCAGATTCGAGCGCAGGATCTCGGGCGTGGTGGTGTCGGCGCGCGCCTCGAAGTCGGCCTCGCTGAACAGCCGCACGCACACGCCCGCCGCCACGCGCCCGGCACGCCCCTTGCGCTGCTCCAGCGACGCCTTCGAAGCCGCCTCCACCAGCAGCCGCTGCACGCGCGACTTGGCGCTCCAGCGATTGATGCGCACCAGACCCGCATCCACCACCCAACGGATGCCGGCCACGGTCAGGCTGGTTTCGGCGACGTTGGTGGCAAGCGTCACGCGTCGCTTGGGGCACGCGGCGATGGCGCGATCCTGCTCGGCGTCGCCCAATCGGCCGAACAATGGCGTCACTTCCACATCGCCTGTGCGACCACGCAGCACTTCCGCCGTTTCCAGAATCTCGCGCTCGCCCGGCAGGAACACCAGCACGTCGCCGGGACCCTCGCGCAGACATGCCTGCACAGCATCGGCCACCTGCTGCGCATCCGCGGGCTCGGCATCCGGCGTGGGTTGCCAGCGCACCTTCACGGGAAACAGCCGCCCCGGCACGCTGAGCACCGGTGCGCCATCGAACGCCTCGCTCAGCCGCTCGGCCTCCAGCGTGGCGCTCGACAGCACCACGCGCAGATCGGGCCGCTTCGCAAGGATGCGGCGCAGCGATCCAAGCAGGAAGTCCACGTTCAGGCTGCGCTCATGCACCTCGTCGATCACGATGGCGTCGTAGCGGCGCAGCAGCGGATCACCGGCCAGCTGTGCAAGCAGCACGCCATCGGTCAGCACGCGCAATCGCGTGGTGTCGTCGCTGCGATCATCGAAGCGCACCTGGCATCCAACCACCGTGCCCAGCGGCACGCCCAACTCGGCCGCGATGCGCTGCGCGGTGGCGCGCGCTGCCAGTCGCCTGGGCTGCGTGTGCGCGATCTCGCCCGCCACGCCGTAACCCATCTCAAGCAGCATCTTCGGAATCTGGGTGGTCTTGCCGCTGCCCGTGTCCGCCTGCACCACCACCACGGGATTGGCGCGGATCGCGGCCATGATCTCCTCGCGATGCCGCGCCACGGGCAGTTCCGATGGATAGGTGGGCGTCACCACCGCCGCTTCACGAATGGCGCGGCGCCTGGCGTGCCGATCGGCCGCTGGCGAGGTGGACATGAGGGCAGATGCTAGAAGCCCCCGTGCGCGTTCGAAACCGCCCTGCGTCCCCTCTTCGGGTCATGCGATCCCGGATCACGCCGCGGTGCCGCGAGGCCCGCGCGGCTACCCTTTGCCTTCATGAAGATCGCACGCCTTCGCTGGAACTCGGACAAGGGCTGGCACGGCGACGCGGACCTTCCCGAGGCCAACCTGGTTCTGGCCTTCGGCGACCATGACCACTTCCATTCCGACGCCTGCTACGCCGAGCTTCGAAAGCGGTTTCCGAAGGCGCACATCGCGGGCTGCTCCTCCTCGGGCAACGTGGCTGGAACCACCATCACCGACTGCGACGTGGTGGCGACCGCGATCCAGCTGGAGCATGGCACCTTCCGTCTGGTCTCCGGCAAGATCGAGCCGGGCGCGGATCTGAAGTCGATGGCCACGGAGCTGATGAAGCAGCTCCAGTCGGCGGATCTGCGACATGTGCTTGTGCTGTCGGAGGGCCTGCATGCCAACGGAAGCGAAATCGCCCTGGGCCTGGGCATCGGCGGCACCACCGTCACGGGCGGACTTGCCGGCGATGCGATGCGTTTCGGATCCACGTGGGTGATGGCCGACGCGCCAGCCCAACAGGACCAGCTGGCACTGATCGGGCTCTACGGTGATGTGCGCGTGAAGAGCGCCTACTGCGCTGGCTGGACCGACTTCGGCGCCGAACGCATCGTGACCAGATCGGCCGGCAACGTGGTGTTCGAGATCGACAACCAACCCGCACTCGCCCTGTACAAGCGCTACCTCGGCGACATGGCGGCTGGCCTGCCGGGCAGCGGCATGCGCTTCCCGCTGAACATCCTCACCGACGGCGGCGGACACGGGCTCATCCGCACGCTGCTGGCGGTCGACGAATCCGCCCAGAGCCTCACCTTCGCGGGCGATGTGCCGCAGGGCAGTCGCTGCAAGCTCATGCGCACGAATCTGGACACCCTGATCGAAAGCGCGCAGAACGCCGCGCAGGAGGCAAGCCCAGCGGGAACGGACGAGGGCCTGTGCCTGATCGTGAGCTGTGCCGGCCGCCGCGTGGTGCTTGGACAGATCGCGGATGAGGAACTCGAGCAGGTGCAGCGCATGATGGGTCCGGGCATGAAGCTCGCCGGCTTCTATTCCTACGGCGAACTGGCCCGACTCGCCAAGGTGCCCGCGTGCCACCTGCACAACCAGACCATGTCACTGACCACCATCTGCGAGTGACCCCACGCGTGCACTTTCATCGCCTGCTCACGCGACAGCTCCAGCGCCTCATGGGCCAGGCTGTCGCGCCCGATGCCACGTGGCAGTCGCTGCTGGAGCAGGTGAGCGGCTCCTACCACGAGGCGGACCGGGAGCGGGCGCTCCTGGAAAACGCGCTGGTGGTGAATTCCGAGGAACTCACCGCGGCCAATTCCGAGCTGCGCCTGCGTGCCGAACGGGAGCAGTCGATCCGGCGCAGCTTCGTCAACTCCATTCCCGACCTGTTCTTCGCCAAGTCCATGCAGGGCGTGTACATCGTCTGCAACCGGTCGTTCGAACAGGCCCTGGGCCTGACGGAGAGCGACATCATCGGCAAGACCGATGCCCAACTGCTGCCCCCGGAGATGGCGAGCGAGCTCGAGTCGCTCGAGCGACAGGTGCTGTCCACCGGACACCCCAGTGTGCGTGAAGAGTGGCTCATGAAGTCCGACGGAAACAAGGTGTGCCTCGAGATGCTTCGTGCGCCCTACTTCGACTTCGACGGCGCCCCCCTTGGCCTGATCAGCATCGGTCGCGACATCAGCGAGCGCCGGCGGCTGGAGGAGCAGATGCGCCTGTCCGCGCTGGTGTATCAGCACACCGCAGAAGGCATGCTGGTGACCGATGCCAACTACCGCATCATCGACATCAACGCCGCAGGCGCGCGCATCACCGGATACCAGCTCGACGAGGTCCGGGGCCAGCGTCCGGACATCTTCTACTCGGGGCGCCAGGACGAGGCGTTCTACGAGGCGATGCAGCGAACGGTGGATGAATTCGGCTACTGGCACGGCGAAG
>CAIPQY010000053.1 GCA_903867275.1 uncultured bacterium
ACTTCGCGTCGGCACCTTTCTTCCACCACTCGATCGACGCGTGAGCGGGCTTTTCAACGGCGATCGATGCGGTGATCGAGGTGTCGGTGGGGCGCACAAGCACGATGTCCGATTCGTGCGCCGGCACCTCGGTGTGGAAGGCGGTCATCTGCGCAAGCAGGCCGCCCTTCGCGCCGCCGCCCTGGGCCGCGCCCTTGCCGCCCTGACTGCCGCCGCGCGCTTGACCGCCGCCTTGTTGGCCGCCCTGACCGCCACCTTGTCCGCCGCCCTGACCACCACCCTGACCCTTCTGGCCGCGCCCGCCGCCCTGACCACCACCCTTGCGCGGCTGGTCACCCTTCGCACCACCCGAGCCCGTGCGCGCATAGCGCAGATCCACCGCGGAACTTCCAAGCGTGATGTCCTTGATCGCCGCAAGCAGATCATCGCGCGTCACCTTGCCGCCGCTTGGCAGCTTCGGCTCGGCGCTCAACGCGAACAGCGTGACGGTGTACACCTTCTCGCCCGGACCCTTGGAGCAGGGCGGCGCGTATTCCGCCTTGCCGTTCACGGTGTTGGCGCCCCATGAACCAACCTTGTGCTCGCCCGCAGCGATGCTCTTCGTGCTTGCCGGAATGCCCCAGTTCACGATGTACACATGCGGCTCGCCGCCCGGACCCGGAATGTGATGCATGACCAGCGCCAGGCTCTTGGTGCCCTTGGGCAAGTCGCTCCACGCGAATGGCGGTGAAACGCTGTCGCCGTCGCAGGTGTACTTCGCTTCAAGCAGGCCATCCGCGCCGATGCCCGCGCTGCTGAACGGGAACGCATTCGGCGCGCGCGGCTCGCTGGGTGCGCTGTCACCTTCGCGCGGTGGCGGTCGATCGTCGCCACCTTCTTCGGGTGGCGGAGGCGGCGGGGGATTGTCGTCGCGCGGCCGATCGCGGCGCGGACGGTCCTCGCCATCGCGCGGAGGTCGATCGCCGTTGCCGCCGCGATCACCGCCACCATTCTGCCTGGCACCGCGCTGCCCGCCGCCCTTGCGCTCGCCGGCGGTGTAGGTCTCGGTGGTCTTCTTGCCATCCACATCGGTGAAGGTGAAGGTCACCTTCGATCCATCGATGGCGTAGTCCACGTGCCCATCCTTGCCGTTCACCTGATAGGTGAGCGACCAGGCCTTGGGTGCCGTCTGCTTGAAGCCCGTGATCTTCGCTCCGCGCAACGGCGTCGTGGCCTCGCGCAACGGCTGCGCGTGCGCCTGCGGCGTGATCTCCTCGCCGTCCACCTTCACCTTGCCGCGCATGCCGCCGTTGATGTACGGATAGTTGGTGCTGGCGTGATAGTGGTAACTGCTCGCGTCGGCCTTGCCATCCTTCATGCAGAAGTGGCCGTTCCACTCGTCCAGTTTCTCGGTGCTGCCGCGCGGACAGGCTTCCGCCGCGCCCGCCTTGGCCTTGGCATCGAACAGGCCGTAGATGGGATAGCCATCCAGCGCGAACGCGAGCGGATTGCCCGCGCCCACCACCTTCTGCAGCGCCAGCGGCGCGGCGTGATAGTGGTAGTCGTCGGCGCGGCCGCAGTGACCGCCGAAGGCGTCGAGCTCGCCGATGGCCATCGCATCCTCGCCGCGGTTGTTCAACGCGTTGAAGATGGGAATGCCGTTTGCCGCCAGCGCGATGGCGCCACGACGCAGGCCCGTGCGCCCCGACACCGGCTTGTCGGCCAGTTCGGGCTTCAGCGGAATCTGCCACGCGTTGGCGCCGGTGTAGTTCTGCGGCAGCGGCACCTGCTGCTGCCACGCGGTGATGCCCACCATCATGGTGAAGTCGGCCGGTGCGTGGGGCAGGCCATCCGACTCAACGTACAGCCAGGTGTCGTCGCTGCGCGTCTTCACGAAGGGGCCGAACTTGTCGAAGATGGCGGCCTGCCACGGCGCCGCCACGGTCATGGGGTTTGGCGTGGCGAAGGGAGCGGGCGCCATGGCCATCATCTGGTTCGCCTGCTCGATGCGTTGCAGGCGCGATTGCGCGAAGGCGCGATCGTCCGCGCCCAGATCGGCCATCGGCACGGTCGCCACGCCGCCATCGTGCAGTTCGATGGTCACGCGATCATCACGGACAGTCAGCAGCGTGCCTTCGTGATCGGCGCCGGTGCGCGCGTCATGCCACATGCGCATGGATGCGTGCGCGTCGTCATGTTCCCCTGGCGGATGCGCGAGCGAGGGTGCGTTCAACAGCGCGACCACACTCAGGGTCAGGCCACAGGCGATGCGTCGTGTTTCAGGCGTCATTCTTCGATCCCTTTCCGTTCTGCTTCTTGCCCTTGCCGTTGGTGGTGGTGCCCGAATCCGCGGCCTTGCCGGCTTCGGGATTGGGTCGCGGCATCTGCGCGTCCACGGCCTTCAGGTAGGCGTCCAGTCGCGTTTCCAGATCCTTCACCTTGTCCGGCATCTTGCCCGCAAGGTCGCGCGACTCGCCGGGGTCCTTCACGATGTCGTACAGCGACACCTTGCCCGTGTCGTAGTTGCGGATCAGTTTCAGGTCGCCCATGAAGATGGCCGACGCCGGCCCGCCATTGCTCAGGTCGTAGTGGGGGAAGTGCACCACGATCTCCTCGCGTGGGCGAGCCACCGTGCCTTGTCCGCCGTTCTTTAGCACGCTCGACAGGCTGCCGCCCTCGACCACGTTGCGAGCATCGGGCTTCTCGGGCTTGGCCAGCGGCTTGCCCGCAAGGTCAAGCATGGTGGGCAGCAGATCCATGCCGGTGGCGCGCACGTGGCTGGTGCTGTCGGCCTTCACGCCGGGGCCCCATGCCAGAAACGGCACACGGATACCGCCGTCGTTCACGCTGCCCTTGGCGCCGGTCAGTGGCGGATTGGCGCCCACGCCGCGCGCGCTGCCACCGCCCGGTGTTCCGTGATCGGTGCTGAAGAACACGTAGGTGTTGTCCGCGATGCCCAGCTCCTTCAATGCCGCCATCAC
>CAIPQY010000054.1 GCA_903867275.1 uncultured bacterium
ACCAGTTGCGGCGAAAAGAAGGCGTACAGCTGGCCGCCCTCGACCATGGGGCTGGCAACCGCGTAGTGCGCCTGCATGTCGGCCAGGAACCATCCCAGACCGAGCGTGTCGCGCGCATCCACCACGCCCGAGTTCTCCTCGTCGGTGGAGAACGGAGCCGTGGCCGCCAGGCCGTAGTCACCGAACCGGGCGGGGTCGGACTTCAGCACCATGGTCAGCGTGCGCGTGGCGACGTCGAACATCCACGTCTTCGCGTTCTGCGGATGGCCACCCGGATCCTCCTGCAGCAGCAGGCGCGTGCCACCCTGGATGGTGTTGTACACGCACAGGTTGTCCAGCATCTCCACGGCGGTCGTGCCATCAAGCATCGCCTCGATGGTGCCGCCGGCGGCCAGGTTGTTCACGTCATCGAAGCGCAACCGGAAGAGACGGCTGGCATGCGCCTGCGCAGCGCCAGCCGAGGTCTTGCTCATCTGATCCGTGGTGGCGAAGTAAAAGTCGGACGGGTGCATCGGATCCCACGCGCCATCCTCCGGACGGAGGAAGGTGGTGCCGGCGGCCGTGTTGTCGGCAGCCAGCGTGAAGCGAGCCGTGTACACCGCCGGCGCGGCCGAGGCGAAGCAGTAAGCGCGGCTCTCGGTGGCCACGTTGGCACCGTTCAGCACCACCTGGATGCCGTTCACGGTGCCGTTCGTCAGACCGGCCTTCTCCACCGGGGTGCCGGTGCTCTGCTTGGTGCCCCGGTACAAGAACACGCGGTTGGAGCCGCCGTCGGAGGTGGCCATCATGACGGTCGCGTCGCTCTCCATGGGACGCGCAACGCCGTTTTCCCAGGCGCCCTGTGCCACATTGAACGGGATCAGCTCGTAGCCGATGCCGGTCGCCATGTCCGTGGCCATCATGCGACCCGGGGTGCCCGACTCCTCGCCGCACATGAAGATGCGGTGATCGGTGCCGCGGCCGGTCGCGCTGTTGTAGTACGCGATGGTGTCGGCGATGTCGCCCGAGCAGAAGCGGGTGAACTTGTTCAGCGCGCCGCCGGTTCCGTTGGTGACGGTCTGCAAGCTGGTCATGGCCTCCGCGCCACTCAGCACCTCGAAGGTGGCCGGGTTCACCAGCCACTTGGAGATGCTCGAACCGCCCGACACGCTGCCCGACTGGAAGGGATGCTGGCCGCTGTTCATCGCTGAGGTGTGCTCGTGATCGATCGTGATGCGGACGTTGTCGCCTTCCATGAAGGAGCCGATGCCGTCCGGAATGCCCAGGAGCTGGAAGCCACCGATCGAATCACCCACGGTGAGGATCGAGACGATCTCGCGAACGGGGCTGCCATCGGCGGCAATGACGTACGGGGTGGCCGACGAAGACGGGCCAGTGCGGTAGGTGACCACGGTGGCCGCAGCGGTGGCTGCGACGACGGCAGTCACGGAAGCGCCAACGAACATGTTGAAGCGATGCATGATCTGAGATTCTCCTGAAACCAAGTTGGATCTTTCGGGCATTCGACGAACGAACGCACCGGCACGCGCCGGGACGATGGAACTATCCCGCGTCGGCACGCACCGATGGTTTCGATCCGCTTTGAACCCCCTGAAGTTTGCGCGAACGAGTCGTTCAGGTTGCGTCCACACTCTGCAAAGAGCAGGACGCATCACATCACGGCCGATTCGCCGACGGCGGCCGCGCCTCGATCGCAAGCATGGGCGTCAACTCCCTGCCGGCACGGAAGATGCGCGCCGGCACCTGCGTGCCCGCGAAGTAGTACAGCGACTGCTGGAAGTCCACCACGCTCCGGATCTTGTTGCCGTTGATCTCCATCACGAAATCCCCCACCTGCACGCCCGCGCGCGCGGCCGGACTTGGCGTGAACACATCCTCCACGTACAGCCCGTACGGCGGCTTCTCGATGGCGTTGAATCGCGCATCGTCGTGCAGCTTGGCCTTCAATTCGGGAAGGGCCAGCACCGAGAATCCAACGAACGGCGACGTGGTGGACCGCTTGCGCGTGATCGCCTCGCCCACCCCGATCGCAGTCTGGATCTGCATGCCGTAGGTGACATACGGCTCTGGCGCGGGCCGTGCATCGGCGTCCAATGAGGGCGGCGGCACGATCATGCCCATCACGAGGCCCTCGCGGTTCACCAATGCGCCACCCAGCGCGCCAGGGGACACCGCCATGCTCGCCTGGATCAGGCTTCCGGTCAGATCGGCCTGGTAACACGACACCTGGGGCAACGACATCACGATGCCGGGTGCAAACACCCGCGCTGCGCCGAAGGGATCACCCATCGCGTACAGGTCGTCCCCCACGCGCAGCTCGGCCACCGAACCGATCCTGGCAGGCACCAGATCCGCCAGCGACTGGCCCGGCGCGGGCTTCACGCGCAGCACGGCCAGATTGATGGTGGGTTCTGCGCCCAGCAGTTCCACGTCGAACCGCGATCCCACGCTCGACTCCACGTCGTAGCGATCGCTGAACGTCTGGCCGTCGAGCAGCAGCGGCGTGCGCGCGCACAGGATGGTGCCTGCGTCGTCCACCACGATGCCGCTGGCCACCGTCTCGCGCGCGTAGCCGGCGATGGGCGAATCGTCCGCCACGCGCCACCGACCCTCACGCGCAACACCCTCCGGCACCTTGATGTAGGTGGTCACCGACACGATCGAGGGATCCACGCGCTGCGCCAGGGCCCGACGCGCCAACTCGGCCGGGCTTGGGGCCGAGGGCGCTGGCACCGCTGCCGCGCCATCCACCGGATCTCCCGCATGGGCAAGATGCATCAGGGCGCAGGCCAGGATCACGATCGCGGTGTTTCGCATGATCTCGCAGAAGATGCGCCCCCACCGCCGGTGCATTGCAAAGCCCATGCAAGCAAGGCGCTCGGATTCCATGAAGGCTTGGACATGGCGCCCATCCAGCGATGTGGCCCCTAAAGTGCCCGGCATGTTCCCAGCGACACTGTGCATCGCATTCGCGATCCAGATCGGCACCGTCACGCCACAGCAGGTGGTGAACGGTTACGCGGCCGAAGCCGCGGCGGCGTATGAACGCTCGTGCGCATCCGCCTCCACCCTGCTGGCGGCGGTGCACGAACTCTGCCGCGTTCCAACACAGGAAAACCTGGCAGCAGCGCGAACGGCGTGGTGTCGAGCTCGCACGGACTATGGCATGACCGAGGTGTACCGCTACGGCGACGGACCCATCGATGCGCGTCGCGGCGGTGTGGAGACGTTCTTGAACGCCTGGCCCGTGGACGAGGCCTACATCGAGCCCGAGCGTGCCGACGCTCGAACCGGCATCATCGCCGATCGTGTCCACTATCCACTGCTGGCCCGCGCCGTGTTGCGCGAGCACAACCAGCGCGGCGGCGAGACGAACGTGTGCACGGGCTGGCACGCGATCGAGTTCATGCTGTGGGGACGCGACACCAGCGAGGCGGGTCCCGGGTGCCGCCCGGTCTCCGACTTCGTCGATGGCACGCCGAACGCAGACCGTCGCCGCGAGTTCCTGCTGGAGATCACGACGCTGCTGAGCGAAGACCTCGTCAAGGTCTCCGATGCATGGAAGCCGGGCGCCGACAACCATCGCTCGCGCTTCGTGGCCAATCAGCCTCGCGCGCTGCGATCCATGTTCATCGGGCCCGCCTTGCTGGCCAGCTACGAGATGGCGGGCGAGCGACTCACGGTGGCGCTGGAAACGCGCGATCAGGAGGAGGAGACGAGCTGTTTCAGCGACACCACGGACGCGGATTTCAAGGCCGACCTTGGTGGCATCGAACGCGTGCTTCGAGGCACCAACGGCCAGCCCGGCCTGATCGATCTCGTGCGAACCAGACATGCCGCACAGGCGGATGCGCTCGCCGCCGCGCTCGACAACGCCCTCGGCGCGGTGCAGGCCATGCCCCATCCATTCGATGCGGCCGTTCGAGCCGGCGACGAATCAACACTGCGCAAGGCCATGGTCGCGGCTCAGCAGGCACTCGAGCGACTCGGCACGCAGGTGTCCGCATCGGCGAAGGCGCTTGACATCGAACTGCCGACGGAGCCTCGCGGTTGATGCGTGTCAAACCCATCATGCCACTCGGCCTCGCGACCCTGCTGCTCGCCATCGGCGCGGGCGGCGTCGGCGATCCGCGCGAGGGCGCATCGGTACCCGCCGCGATGGCCCAGCTTGGAGGCCCCGTCACGGTGCAGGAAGGCGGGCCGGGCGCCTTCGGTCTTCCATTGCCGCGGCTCTCGGTCGACGATCGCAGGGCGTTCAGCGTGGGCAATGCGCTGTTCCGCGACAACTGGATCATCGCTCCGGCAAGCGCGGAAGGGCGCGACGGACTGGGCCCGCTCTTCAATGCCAATTCGTGCAGCGCCTGCCACCAGGACGATGGCCGCGGTCGTCCGCCGTTGGCGGCGGGAGAGGTCGGGCTTGGCATGGTGGTTTTCGTCAGTCCCCGCGATGCCGACGGCGCACCACATCCGGCGTACGGCAAGCAGTTCCAGGATCAGGCCATCCCCGGCGTGGCGGCGGAAGTGTGCATCACGCTGCAGCCCGAAGTGGTTCGCGGCGCCTATGCCGACGGTCAGCCGTGGGAACTGATCCGCTGGCGACCTTCATTCCAAGCGCCCGCCTACGGCCCATTGGGCGACGTGCGCACATCGGTGCGCATCGGGCCGCAGGTGATCGGCGGCGGTCTGCTCGAAGCCGTGACCGACGAGTCGATGCTGCAGCGGGAGGATGCGGATGATCGCGATGGAGACGGCATCTCAGGTCGAGCGAGCCGCGTGTCAGGCAGCGGCCCTTCCAGGCTGGGTCGATTTGGCTGGAAGGCTTCACAGCCCACGCTGGAGGATCAGGTGCTCGCGGCGCTTCACGAGGACATCGGCATCACAAGCGGACGGCACTCGCGCGAATCACTCACTGACACGCAACGCACGGCCATCACGGCACCCTCCGGGGGCGAACCCGAGATCGACCAGCAGCGGATCTCGCGCTTGACCCACTATTGCCGGACACTGGCCGTGCCGGCGCAGCGCGACGCAGGCACCCCGATCGTGGAGCGCGGACGCGCGTTGTTCGCGCAGGCCGGGTGCACCGGCTGCCATGCACCCACCCTCACCACTGGCCTCACCTCGCCGGTGCAGGCGCTGCGAGGCGTCACGTTCCATCCCTACACCGATCTGCTGCTGCACGACATGGGCGAGGGCCTGGCCGACGATCGACGCGATGGAGATGCATCGGGTCGCGAATGGCGCACACCACCGCTGTGGGGCATCGGTCTTGTGGAGACCGTGAACGGGCACACCCGATTCCTGCATGATGGCCGCGCACGCGGGCTTGACGAGGCGGTGCTGTGGCACGCGGGCGAGGCGCAGCGCGCACGGGATGCGTTCGTGAACATGTCATCGCCGGATCGCGCGGCGTTGCTGGCGTTCCTGCGCTCGCTGTGATCAGCTGCAGGCGGCGCTCGATCTCATCCTCACGGATCGCGCGCGGCGGACCCGCGCCTGTCGAGGATCCTCGAACGCATCTGGCAGGCTCGGGGTGCATACCCTTCACGCTCCGCCGGGCGATCCCGCACAACCGCCATGCCCCCCATCCAACGAAACCCTGTCCCGCCACCAAAGCAGTGCGCCTCGTGCCACCGGCCCTTCACCTGGCGCAAGAAGTGGGAGCGCGACTGGGACAATGTGCGCTACTGCTCGGATGCGTGTCGTCGACGCGGGCCTGTCGAGCCGTCCGCGGTGAACCACGGCACGCGGCGCAGCACGGCCGGCGGCCGCTGACACGAAGAGGCATCAACCACCATGCGACACCTGCAAGCACTCAGCGCCCTGCTCCTGTCGGTTCCCCTGATCGGTTCCGCGGCCAACCATGTCTTCAAGTGGTTCAAGCCGCCGATGAGTGACGGCTCGCGTGGTGCTCAGATGTGGGAACTGATCCGTGACGGCGGCCTGATGGACTGGCTTGCGGTCGGGCACCTGATGCTCGGCATCCTGCTGCTCGTGCCGCGCACACGGTTCGCGGCGGGCGTGATGCAACTGCCGATCACGATCGGAATCGTCGCGTTCAACGCGACGATGTTCCCGCGGGGCGTGGCCCTTGCGATCGGAATGCTCGTGGTGAATCTCTGCGTGGTGCTGCAGCCACGGGACCTTCGCCGCCTGCTGGCGCCCTCGGCGAACTGACCGCCGCGGCGAGAGGCCGCTACAGGCTGGAAATCACGCAGATCGCGCCGCTCATGGCCAGCATCAGCGCTGCCGGCACATACTTCGACACGGCATCGCCCACCTTCAGGTGCATGGCGACCGCGCCCAACATGAGCACCACAACCACTGCCGCCGCAGGCAGCACGACGGGCCGATACCCGAGTCCCACCAGCAGCAGCACGCCGCAGATGATCTTCAGGCCACCCACGATGTAGAACATCGGTGCCGGCAGCCCATAGGTGGCGAACTCTTCCTTCAGGTTCTTCGCCGCGCCAC
>CAIPQY010000055.1 GCA_903867275.1 uncultured bacterium
ACTCCGGCGTGGCCTCGGCCTCGCTGCCGCATCCATAGTGCGACAGTTGCAGGAAGAACGGCTTGCCCGCCTTCACCTGCTGGCGCATGAAGTCGATGCCGCGATCGGTGATCACGGTGGACTGCTTCGGGTTCGGCGCCTCGCCGCGATCGGGGCCCTGGTTGGTGTTGGGTCCATCCGATACATCGAAGCCGTGCTTGGTGGGATCCATGCGACCCGCGTGCCACTTGCCGAAGTGCGCCGTGGCGTAGCCCGCGCCACGCAGCACGTCGCCCGTGGTCTTCACGTCGGCGGGCAGTTCCATCTCGGGGCTGGGTGCGATCATGCGCATCAGCGGGTACTTGGCCGCGTCGTCCGCAGGTGCGGCGGCATCGTTGCCACCACCTCCGCCCTTGCCGCCGCCCTTGCCACCCTTGCCGCCACCCTCGCGCTTGCCTGCACCGCCCTCGTTCACGTACGTCATGTGCAGCTTGGCGGGGCTGATGCCGGTGAAGAAGCTGGCGCGGGAAGGCGTGCAGCGTGGGCACGATGCATAGAAGTCGCTGAAGCGCATGCCTTGCTTGGCCAGCGACTCCAGATTGGGCGTGAGTCCAGAGGGTCGTGCGTCGCTCGGCGGCGTGCCATCCATGTCCACTGACGTGCTGGACCAGCCATGCCCCTCGCCCAGGATGAACACGAAGTTGGGCCTGCGCGTGGCGGCCGTCTGCGCGGAGGGCGCATCTCCGGCGGGCGCGGCGGCTTGCAGCAGAAGCACGAACAGACAGAGCAACGGACGCATCACGGTGAATCTCCGGGAATCAGGCGGAACATGCGGCACCCAACTGGCCGATGCCTCCCTACGCCCGGCACACCCGGCCTATTTCCTCAACCTTCGCACTTCCAACCCGATTCGCCGCCCCGTCGGTGTTCAAGACGGGTCGTCCGTGAACCAACGCTCGAACTCGATCTCGTCGCGCACCTGGATGCCGTCCAGTCCAAGCAGGGGCAGGTCGGGAATCAGCTTGCGAACCCGGTCCACGATGCCCTTGTGCAGCGCGGCGAATCGCCAGCCCTGTCGCTGATAGAACCGGATCGCCTTCGAGTTGTCGTTGGTGGTGGTCAGGTAGATGCGTCGGCAGCCCTTTGCCTTGGCATGGTCCTCGGCCGCCTTCAGCAGCGCCGCGCCGATGCCCGCGCCCAGGCCGCGGCTGCTCAGCGTGATCACCTCGCACTGCCAGCCGCCCGCGTCCATGTTCATGGTGAGCAGGCCCGCGAAGGCGCCGTTCACCTCGGCCACGAAGCCCGGCAGCGCGTCGGCCTGATGGCAGCGACCCAGCGACCAGATCTGGTTCGAGTGCCAGTGTGTGTGCAGTTCGGCACGGATCTCGTGCAGGTCACGCGGCTCGATGGGGCGCACGGAAAGTGTCATGGATGCCGAGGGTATCGAAGGGCGACGCGTGCGCCTGCATGGTCCGGTGACTGCTGTCAGAATGTGGCCATGACGACCGCCGAACCCGATTGGCAACCCGTCCTTCGAGGCACCAGCATCCATCTGCGACCGCTGTGTGCCGACGACTTCGAAGCGCTGCATCAGGCCGCCAGCGACCCCCTGATCTGGGCGCAACACAGCGTGCCCGACCGCCATGAACGCGACGTGTTCAGGCGCTTCTTCGACGGCGCGCTTGCGTGTGGCGGCGGACTGGTTGCGCAGGATCCTGCCACCAGCCGGGTGATCGGCTCATCGCGCTACTACGAATGGAACCCCGCCGATCGAACGGTGGTGATCGGGTACTCGTTCCTGGAGCGTGCGCAGTGGGGCACCGGCGCCAATCGCGAGATGAAGTCGCTGATGATCGAGCACGCATTCCAGTGGGCCGAAACGGTGCTGTTCCATGTGAGTCCCGGCAACGTGCGCTCGCAGCGCGCGCTGGAGAAGATCGGCGCGCAGTTGCTTGAACGCACGGAAGTGCTCGTGGGTGACGTGATGAGCCCGAGGCACATCTTCGCGATTCGACGATCGATTTGAATCGGCTGGCCGCCGCTGTGCGAAGGCGGCAGACGCCTCGCTCAAGGCGCGTGGCGCTTCAGACTCTCCGGGGGGCTACACTTCTGCCCCTCATCATGACTGATGCTGCCCCTCCAATTCAAGCCGAGTCCCTGCAGGTCGCCCTGCAGCGCGAAGTGCAGCGCCGCGAAGGCACCCGCCTGATGATGCTGTTCTTCTTCTTCGCCATGTTGGCGATGCTTGCGGTGGTGCGGCAGGTGGTCGGTTGCGACTCCATGCAGGGGTGGACCCTTGGTTCGCGCGTAGTGCTGCTGTTCGTGGGCATCCTGTACTGCACGCGCAGTCTGCAGGTGGTGAGCGCGGCCGATACCGAGGGCCGCCTGCTTGGCGAGCGGTACTGGGCGGTGACCGCCGTCTTCGAGCTGGTGCTGGTGCTCGGCATGATCATGGCCACCGAATTGCTGTCCGCGCGCGATGATATCCAGGACTTGAGCGCCCCCATCCTGATGATGGTGCCGTTGCTGGTCGTGCTGTCCTTGCTGCGCCTGCGTCCGCGCACCACGCTGTGGACCGCGCTGGTTGCGGCCATCTTTCATGCGGGGCTCTCGCTGTGGACCTTCTTCCGCGTGGGGGTGCCCCTGAGCGAATTGCCCACGCTGCTGTCCTACGCCGTGCTGCTCGTCATGATCGGCGTCGCAGGCTGGCTGGTGGCCAGTGAATTCAGGGCGATGATGCTTGATCGCGTGGAGCGCAGGCAGTCAGCGCCGCCGCAACCCGGCAACCACTGATCCGCTGCACCAGGGGGGTATCGCCCCCCCCGGGGACGCCGCCGGGACCTTGAAAATCTTCATATTCCCGGGTCGCCCATGACGGGTGAAGCCCCCGAATCTCGTTCATGTGAATGGAGGGAGTGTCTGGGTCGATCCCCGTGTGGGGTTCGAGTTGTCTGATCGAAGCTGGAAGCAATTCGTCTGGAGTTTCAACCCATGCGCCCCATCGCGTATCCGTCGTTCATCGCGTCCATTTCCATGGTCTGCACCGCCTCGGCTCTGGCGGGCCTCAATGCCCCGCTGGCCGTCAACCCGAGCACGGGTGACCTGGTGGGTTTCACGGATGTGTTCGGTGGCAGCAGTGCGCTGTCCGTGCGCGGCAGCTGCTTCGGTTGCTTCAGTCTTGTGGATGTGCCCACCACGGCCACGCAGGGCTTCGCCAGCATCACCTTCGAGGGTGGTCTGTGGCAGGGGCGTCGCGACCTGTACTTCGCCATGAGCTTCGACCTGCCGTCGGACCCGAATGCGCTGACGAACCTGCAGGGTTCGCTGCAGGACGAGGGCGTGCAGGCGTACGGCACCAGCTACAACCCCTACGGCAACTGCGCGTTCGGCGGCTTCCTGCCGCCCTCGGACTTCTCGTCGACCACTTCGCTGGTGATGCGATTCGATGTGCCGCAGACCTTCCAGCTCACCGCCGATGAAACCTTCGTGTTCGCCTGGGACTTCACGAACGCGGCGTGGGGCGGCGTCACG
>CAIPQY010000056.1 GCA_903867275.1 uncultured bacterium
GCAACGGTTTCGCTGGCGAATCCTCCAGCCGCGGACGGCGACTACACCACGCTTCCGCCGGACCCGGTGGAACTGGAAACCACGCTGTCCGGACTGGCGGTGGACATGACGGCCGCCGCTGATGCCGCCATGAAGGCGGGTGGTGGGCAGTTGAGCGCGATTCGTCTGGTGAAGCAGGACGGCAAGTGGACCTATGAGGTGCTGCTGCTGGATGGCGGCTCGATGAAGCGCGCACTCGTGGACGCGACCAGCGGCGACGTGAAGGTGGCCAAGTTGGGCGCGGGCGACGCCGTGAAGGCCGCGCAGGCGAAGGTGGCCGGCCGCGTGGGCATGATCACGAGCGATCTGATGGGTGATCCGCCGATCTGGCGCGTGACGGTGTTCGCGAAGGGCAAGGCGCATGTGGTCACCGTGAACGCGATGGATGGCAGCGTGATCAGCGACGAGGTGCAGCAGCGCTTCCCGGGCGAGGCGACCGATGGCAAGCTGGAAGGCGAGCCCGGTGGCCTGCAGTGGATCACCGTGAAGGAGGGCACCGGCGCGAGTCCGAAGGCCCCGGATTCCATGGTGAAGGTGAACTACTCCGGCTACCTGGTGGACGGCACCATGTTCGATTCGAGCACCAAGCTCGGCAAGCCGATCGAGTTCCGCCTGAACCGCGTCATCAAGGGATGGACGCAGGGCGTGCAGGCCATGAAGGTTGGCGAGAAGCGCAAGCTGGTGATCCCGTACATGCTGGCCTATGGCGAGCAGGGTCGTCCGCCCACCATTCCGCCGAAGGCCACGCTGATTTTCGACGTGGAGTTGATCGACGCCGACATGGCGCCGCCTGCACCGCCCGCCAACATGCCGCCGGTGGCACCGCCGACGACCAAGCCTGATGGCTGCTGATCGGCGACCCTGCATGCCGCGCAGTCGATCGATCCTTGCGTGTGTGGCGATGGGGCTGCTGACTGCCGCGTGCAGTCGCGATCCCGGCGCCGCTCCGCCGACCGATGGCGCGCCAAAGTCGCCCGATGGACGCCGCACAAGCGTGCCCGGCCAGGCGATGGACCGCGCCGAGGATCTGCAGAAGGAGATCGCGGCCTACAACCAGCAGGTTGAGGACGCGGCCGATCAGGGTGCGAATGCCGCACCGCCGAAGAAGCCGGCGTCTGCGCCGAAGAACTGATGCGTCGCCGGGCGTGCCTCAGAGCGCGCCGAGATGTTCTGGGTTCAGCCCCTCGAGCTCCTTCGCCACGAAGATGCCGTCCTTGCGGATCACCTCGCCGTCGAAGCTGATGGTGCCGCCGCCGTACTCCGGTCGCTGGATGCACACCAGATCCCAGTGGATCTCGCTGCGGTTGCCGTTCTCGGTTTCCTCGTAGCAGCGGCCCGGGGTGAAGTGGAAGCTGCCGGCGATCTTCTCGTCGAACAGGATGTCCTTCATGGCCTCGCGGATGTGCGGATGGAAGCCGATGGCGAACTCGCCGATGTGGCGCGCGCCCTCGTCGGTGTCGAAGATGCTCTCGAGCAGCTTGGGATCGCCACCGTCGCATCCGGTCTTCACGATGCGGCCCTTCTTGAACTCGAGGCGGATGTTGGTGAAGGTGTTGCCGTTGTGCAGGGTGGGTGTGTTGTACTGCAGCACGCCCTCCACGCTGTCGCGCACCGGCGCGGTGAAAACCTCGCCATCTGGAATGTTGCGGTCGCCGCAGCACGGCACCACGCCGATGCCCTTGATGCTGAAGCGCAGGTCGGTGGCGCCGGGGCCCTTGATGTGCACCTGATCGGTGCGCTTCATGCGCTCCACCAGCGGCCGCGCGGCTGCATCCATGCGCGCGTAGTCGAGCGTGCACACGCGGAAGTAGAAGTCCTCGAAGGCCTCGGTGCTGGTCTGCGCCAGCTGCGCCATGCTGGGGCTGGGCCAGCGCAGCACGCACCAGCGCGTGTGGTTGATGCGGCGGTCGAAGTGCACGGGCTTTGCATACAGGCGGCCCACGGCCTTCATCTGCGCCTCGGGCATGCCGCTCATCTCGCTGGCGTTGTCCGCGCCGCGGATGCCGATGTAGCACTGCATGCGCTTCATGCGCTCCAGGTCGTACTCGCCCCACACCTTCAGGGCGTCCTCGCCACCCATGTTGAGCGTGCGCATGACGCGCGTGCTGCGCTGCACCACGTGCGCGTGACCGCCCGACTTCTGCACCTGCTCGGCCACCGCGGCGGCGACGAAGTCGGGGCAATCGAAGGTCTCGATGAGGACGTGGTCGCCCTTGCCGGTGCGGACGGAATGGTTCACGAGCAGGTCCGCCAGCTTGCGGACGCGGGGATCGGTGAGCATGGGCGCAGACTAACCGCGCCGACGATCAGCCGAAC
Source organism: uncultured bacterium (assembly GCA_903867275.1). Classification (GTDB taxonomy): domain Bacteria; phylum Planctomycetota; class Phycisphaerae; order Phycisphaerales; family SM1A02; genus SYAC01. The sequence continues at coordinate 2,356 of CAIPQY010000056.1, forward strand.
AGCAGCAGCATGAACGAGACGTCGCCGTTGTCGACCTCGCCACTGCCATCCACGTCGGCCGGGCAGGGGGCCTGCGTGGGGTCCGGGCACGGTCCGAAGTCGAGCAGCAGGAGCGAGATGTCGGCGTTGGTGACGGAGCCGTCGCCATCGAGGTCGCCCTGCACCACCTGGGCCGCGAAGTCCGTGGTGTGCATCGCGGCGCTGCCCACGAGGTTCAGCGGCATGCGGATGGTGAGCAGGCTGGAGTCGCCGAGAGACGCCATGACCGGCACGTAGTCCTGCGCGAAGGTGAGCTGTGCGCCGACCGTCAGGCCGCCCGAGGCGCGCTGGTCGCGCACCGGGAACACAGCGGCGCCGCCGCCGATGGAGCCCTGTCCGTAGTCGCTCATCCACGAGACCGCGAGATCGGGGATGCCGTCATGGTCGGCGTCCGTGAGCGCCACACCCGTGCCTTGGGCGTCGGGGCTGCCGACATCGATCGCGCTCGGCACGCCCAACAGCGACGACTGCGAGGTGCCGGCGGTTGTGCCTGTGCCGCGAAGCACCACGGCGGTGGGCCGGGCGCCAGGCGCGTAGGAACCGGAGATCTGGTTGCAGCTTGCGGCGACATCCGAGTGGCCATCGCCATCCAGATCGGCCACCACGATCGAGGTGGGCACGCCCGCGGTGAACACCGGTGCATGCACCGTGAAGCCGCCGGTCACATTGCGCTTGATGATCTGGATGAAGCCCTGCGTGGTACCTGGCAGCAGCGCACTGGCAGTCGATGTGCCGCCGGCGGTGACGGCGTCGTCATCGTCGATGTCCGTGCCGTTGAGCGTGGATGGCCGCGAGTTGAGTTCCTCCGTACCCGTGAAGGCACCCTCGGCGTCGGTGGTGGTGACGCCACCCTTGCCGGCGCTCGAGGTGCCCACGCCAGTTCCGGAGCCGACGGGCATCAGCGAGTTCTTCTGCGAGCCATTCTTCAGCACGCACACGCACTCGGCGCGCGTTCCGGCGGGAAGCTGGTGCGTCCACAGGATGTTGGGCACATTGTTGACCAGTTTCCACGCGATGGCCTTGCCGGGCGCGCCGTAGCTGACCAGCAGGTCGTTCTGGCCATCGCCGTCGATGTCGCCAGCGACCATGTCCGTGGCATCCGTCGGGCCATTGACGCTGGCGATCTGTGCGATGGTGCTCTGGCTGCTCAACAGCGCATAGACGCGGATGGTGGAGTTTGGCGTGGAGCCCTGCGCCGGGGCGTTGTTGGTGAGCGTGGCGATGATGCCCACGCCTCCGAGGCTTCCATCCTTCAGCACCACCGTTCGCAGTGGCGTGGCGGCCAGCGGGCTCTGCAGGTTGGGGGTGGCTTCCACCACGGCGCCGCGCTTCACCACGATCGAGATCATGTCGTTCACGTTCTCGGTGGTCACGTAGTAGCCGCCGGGCACCGGCATGTTGTCGGGGTTGAAACAGCGCACCAGGTCGAAGTTTGCGTGTCCGCTGGCGAAGCTGTTCGCGCTGAGCAGCGGGATGGACAGGCCTTCCTGTAGCGTGCTGCTGGAGTTGGACATGTTGAACACCGTGAGTGCGCCGCCGATGCTGGCCTGCGACGACGCCATGATCGAGGGCTGGCCGTAGGGCGTGGTGCCCGACGCGCCAGAGAGATCCGCGTTCCAGTGGATGTACGCGTTGCGCGTGTCGGGGTAGACCAGCTCGGTGGCGAACAGCTTGCTGGCCTGCCCACCCGACTGCGCCAGCGGATTCGACATGCCGGACAGGCCGCCGCCGAGGCGAAGCGTGCCACCCACCAACAGCTGGCCATTCAGCGAGATGAGCGAGTTCTCAAGCGCATTCACCTGCAGGCTGTAGCCGGTGATCTCCGAGTAGTCGTAGGGATTGGTGGAATTGATGCTGAGCCAGTCGTTCGCGCGGATCGTGAAGGGCTGGCTGGCCGTCGTGGCCTCGCCGGTCATCTCGATGCGCGAGCCCTCGAGCGTGAGGTGGGATGGGATGCTTGCGCCGGTCGCGGTGTTGGTGCCGAAACCGAACGATCCCACGCGGAACCAGGAGTCGATCAGGCTGATGTTGTCGGCGTAGCCCGAAAGATCGGACTTCCACTCGAATGCCGCGGCCGTGAGGTCGATGTCGCCGAAGGTGACCTGCGATGTCCCGGTGCTGCGCAGCGTGAAGGCCGTGTCGGTGGAGACGATGGCGCCGTCGCGGAACTCGACCGCCAACGTGTTGTACATGGTGGGCAGGATCGTGAGATCCGCCGACGAGGGTCCGGCGAAACGCAGCGTGTGCGTGGACAGGTCGATGGTGAGCGCGTGCGAATTGCTGGTACCGCCGTCGGTGATGCCGAACGATCGAACCGCGTTGTTGCAGTTCGCCTTCAGCAGCAGCGAGTTGTAGTACTGCGTGTAGGGCAGGTTCGCTTCCGAGATGGACTGCGTTCCAGGCCGGCCGTTCGACCACAGGTTGTCGGCATCAAAGGGGGCCGTACCGCTTGTGGGGCCGATCCAGTCGCACTTGCCGTTCCAGCCGCTGCGATTCAGGTCAGGAATGCCATCGCCGTCGCAGTCGGCTGGATTGGATCCGCCACTCTCGCATCCATCGGGCGTGCCATTCTGGTTGAGGTCGGTGCAGAACGAGCCGTTGCTCCCGGTGGGATTTCCGCAGAGCGAGTTGGCTTCGCTGGCGCAGGTGGCATCCCACAGCGTGCTGCAGCAATACGGGTCGATCGCGCACACCGTCTGCTGGCATGTTCCATTCGAGCAGCCGGCGCCGGTGCCGACCTGGCAGCAGCAGTTGGCGGCTTCTTCCTGTGCCAAGGCAAACGCCGCGGGCAAACAGACCGCGACCGTCGCAAGAACAACCTGGATGCGGGGAAGCATGGCTCGGACAGTCTGCCCTGAAATGACGCGGACACAATCACCGGAAACGGGTATTTCGAAAATGCCGGAAATGGGCGTCCGGTAAGTGTGGCGGCCGATCGCCGTCAGCCTTGCATGGCGACGCGAATGCCATCGATTGCCTGATCAATGTCTTCGGTGCGCACATCGAGATGGGTGACGAAGCGAAGGCGTTGCGGATCCAGCGCCAGCGTGAGGATGCCGTGGCTTGCGAGCTGCTCGGACAGGCGTTGCGCCGTGCCGCGGCTGGGGTCGATGTGCAGGAACACCATGTTGGTGGGGGTGTGTTCGGCCGGCACCGCCACGGACAGGCCGGGGATGCGCACCGCGCCCTCGGCGAGTCGTCGCGCGTTGGCGTGATCCTGCGCCAGGCGATCGATGTGATGATCGAGTGCGTGCAGCGCTGCCGCCGCCAGCAGACCGCTCTGTCGCATGCCGCCACCGAGCATCTTGCGGAAGCGGCGCGCGCGCTGGATGAGCGCGGTGCTGCC
>CAIPQY010000057.1 GCA_903867275.1 uncultured bacterium
GCGCGCTGGGAGTGGATGAACACGCAGAACCGCGGCGTGAACGACATCGGCATCGGCAACACGGGTGGAAATCAGACCTATGCCAACGTGTTCAACGCCGGCCGCACCAACGCGTACACGGTGGGCTTCAACTGGTTCCTGGGTGGGCGCATCATCAAGCTGACCACCGATCTGGGCTGGACCAGCGACCCGCTGTGGTTCAACAACGGCATCTATGGCGCCGGCGTGATCGGCACCAACTACCGCATCGAGCCGGGTGGTGGCGGCAACCAGATGGTGGTGCGGTCGCAGTTGCAGATCCTGTTCTAAGCCACGCGCGGACGGGATGTTGGGCTGCCACATCGCCCGCGATCGCTGTGGCAGCGCCCGGCAGTCAGGCATGTCCGCCGCGCCTTGTTTTTGAGACCGAATGGGGGGTTGGCCGATGAAAGCGGATTGCCAGTCCAGTGGATGGCTGGTGGTACTATTCGGCACCTCATGCAGACCGCTCGCGTCACAAACTCCCGGTGCACATGGCTTTGCGGCCTGCTCTGTGGCGTTTGGGTGGCAGGTTTGGGTGGTGTGGCCATGGCCGAGACCGAGGCCACCCCGACCAAGGCCGATGCCGGCCCCACCCTGAACGACCTTCTGCAACGCATCGACAGCCTGGAACGCCGGAATAAGAGCCTGGAAGGCCAGGTTTCGGAGCTGAAGGCGATCGAGGGCGAGAAGTGGCTGAGCCAGGAGCGCGCCGACCAGATCCGAAGCGTGGTGGCCGACGTGATCGCCGACGCCGACTCGCGCGCCAGCCTGCGTCAGGACGCCATGACCGCCGGGTGGAACGATGGCTTCTTCCTGGCAAGCCCGGATGGGCGGTTCAAGCTGCAGGTGAACGGACTGATCCAGCCGCGGTTCATGTGGAGCCACACCAGTGGCACGCCGAACACGAGTTACGTGGTTCCGGATCAGCTGGAGAACCGCTACGGCTTCGACAGCAACTACAACGAGCTCACCTTCAAGGGTCACATCTTCAGTCCCGCCGTGGAATACATGGTGAAGACGAATGTGGCGATGGGTGACACGTATCAGCTTGGGACGCAGCCCAACGCCGTCACCAACAACCTGAACGCCGGCCCCACCACCGGGCAGATGTACCTGCTTGATGCCTGGGCGCGCATCAGTTTCACCGACGAACTCAGCCTTCGCGTGGGTCAGTACCGATCCCCCTATGCGCGCGAGCAGCTGGTGACCGAACAGAACCAGATGGCCGTGAGCCGCACGGGCGTGGTCCGCAACTACGGCCTGTGGTACACGCAGGGCATCGAGCTGCAGAGCCAGGGCGACGACTTCCGGACCAACATCTCGCTGGACAATGGTGGTTCGTCGAACGTGGCCGGCACGGCCACCAACATCATCGGGCAGCAGCCGCTCAACGCGCCCTGGTACACGCAACAGGTGAGCTACAGCGTCACGACCCGCATCGAATGGAAGCCATACGGCGCGTGGAAGGATTTCACGAGCTTCACCAGTCCGATGGGTGACGAGCAGGGCATGCTGTTCGGCTTCGCGTATCACCGGCAGCAGTCCAGCCCGAACCAGAACTTCAACACGGGTGACACGCTGCCTGCCAACAACTGGGATGCGTGGACGCTGGACTGGCAGTGGAACATGGGTGGCGCATCGCTCTTCGCGAGCGCCTTCTACAACTATGTCACCACGCAGAATGCGTTCGCCTACACCATCAGTCCGCCGAACAACGTCACCCCGATCGGTTCGTTCGGATCGGTGAACGCGTACGGCATCGTCATTCAGCCGGCCATCTACTTCCTGCCCAAGTGGGAGTGGTACACGCGCTACGAGTATGGCTACATCGATCTTGGCGACGGCAACACGGATCCTGCCTACAGCAACCAGTTCGCCCAGCAGCCCTACAACGTGATCACCACCGGCGTGAACTGGTACATCGACGGCCAGGACCTGAAGTGGACCATGGACATGGGATTCAGCATGTCGGACGTGGACTACTCGTGGCAGAACCTGCCCGCCGGCTGGCGCATCAGCGGTTCGAACCAGTTCGTGGTGCGAACCCAGCTGCAGCTGATGTTCTGATTTCAATTCGCGGTTTGGCTGCGGAAAGACGCTGCTTTTGCGTCGCTATCCTCGTCGCATGAACGCCGTACACAGGATCGAGGTGCGACCGAAGGATGGCATGCCCGACGTGCGTGGATCGGGCGTGCAGAAGCGCGCCGCCGCGGAGCATGGGCTTGCCAAGCCAACCAGTGTTCGAAGCGCGCAGGTGTATCTGCTGGAGGGCGCGATCGATGCCGCGAGTCTGCAGCGCGTGGCCACCGAACTGCTTGCCGACCCGGTGACGCAGCAGGTGACGGTTGGTGCCGCCGCAACCAACGGCTTTGTGGTGGAGGTGCTTCCGCTGCCCGGTGTGACCGACACCGCCGCC
>CAIPQY010000058.1 GCA_903867275.1 uncultured bacterium
ACCGCCGCGATGGCCGCCGCCTTCGCCGCAACCACCGTGGCATGCATGCGCGCGACCTGCGGCGGAATGGCGCCGTGCACCACGCAGCGTGTGCTGTCGCCCCAGTAGCCGGTGGCCTTGCTGCGCGGAAACACATCCACGATCACGGGTTCGCCGGTGCGCAGCGGTCCGCTTCCATCGAGATGGCAATCGCCGCCCTGCGACCCGCCGGCCACGATCGAGCGCGGATTGTCGTAGCCCTCGCGCGCCAGGAACGCGTCGATCTCGCCGCGCACGCGCTCGCTGGTCAGCGGCTCGCCGTCGTGCATCAGCACGCCGCCCGCACCCGCGCTGGCGCGCGCCACCATGCGACAGGCGCGTTCGATGGTGCGCTCGGTCATGCGCTGACTTTCGCGCATGGCGGCCAGTTCCTGCTCGTCCTTGGCGCGCCGATCGGCGATGAAAAGCGACGGCTCGCAGCGAACCGCGATGCCGGCGGCCACCAGATGGTGCTGGAAAATGGCCGGGAATGTGCGATCACTCACGGCCTTGTGCACGCCCGCACGACGCAGGCACTCGGCCAGCGCCTGCGCGGTGGCGGTCTCGCGGTCGCCGCTCAGGCCCCCCGTTGGCTCGAAGTCGCGCGGGCAAGCGAAGGCGTCGGCGCGCGCATGCTGTCGCGCGCGGTCCATCTCGATGTCGCGCAGGATCAGCGTGCGCTTGCGAACAGGCGTTCCGCTGCCCCACTCCATCAAAGCCACCGGATCGCCGACGCGAAAACGGATGCGATGGAACAACAGCATGTTCGCGGCGGGCACGCCCGCCATCACGATGGCTTCGTCGTTGGCGATCATGGTCCGGAGAATAGGGACGGGGGTCGTTATTGGTCTTGCGACTCTCGCGCTGCCAGCGCAGGCAAATTCACAGCCGCACCGGTTTGTTGGATTCCCGTCGACAGCGGGCACGCTCAAGCAATTGGAGCGCACCAGTGAGGTCAGCACGCCCGAACCCGTCGGCAACGTCCACCGCGGCGGTGGCTCGGCACGCGCGCATGAAGTCCGACTCGAATTCCTCGGGCAGCGGATGCAGCAGCAATTCCGGGCGCAACCGCTCCAGCTCCGCCGGCAAGCGCTCCACGCGCGGCCAGGCGGTGTCGACACATCCGGCGCTGGCTGATCCATGCGTCCACGAAGTCGCCGCGCGAACCAACCCCGCCTTGACCGGATTCCGCTCGACATACACCACGGAGCGCAGCAGCCGATCCGGATGGATCAGGAAGTGCTTGAAACGATTCCCGTACACGCTTCCGTGGCCTCGCGTGTCTGTCTTGCGCCGCAGTCCAACCGCATGGGTCGTCTGAATGCGATGCATGAAAGAGGAGAGATGCGGCGTGTCTCGCGGCTTCACGATGAGGTGCCAATGATTCGGCATGAGGCACCACGCGGTGATCGGCATCTCGCACATCTGCTGGGCCCAGCCCAGGATTTGCGAGAAGGCGTCATAGTCCGCAGCGGATTCGAACAGCGTTCTGCGATCCACGCGCCTGTTCATGGCGTGAACAAACTGACCGTCGCAAGGCTGCCGTGGCGCGCGTGACATGCGGCGCAGTGTGCGAGTCAAAGTGCGACCTTCGCCGAGAACAGGCGGTTTTTCCAGCGAATTGTCGCGCGAAGCTGCGAGAGGGACGGGGGTCGTTATTGGAATCGCAGCGCGGTTCCAATAACG
>CAIPQY010000059.1 GCA_903867275.1 uncultured bacterium
CACGGGATCACCGGCGATTTCACCGCACAGACTGGCATCGATGCCGGCGTGGCGGCCCGCCCGGATGACATTCTTCACCAATTGCAGCACGGCGGGGCTGGCGGCGGTGTACAGGCTGGCCACCCGCTCGTTGCCGCGGTCCACCGCCAAGGTGTACTGCACCAGGTCGTTGGTGCCGATCGAGAAGAAGTCCGCCTCGGCGGCGAAGGTGCGCGCCATCAGCGCGGCGCTGGGCACCTCGATCATGATGCCCACCTTGGGTCGGCGGTCGTGAGGAATGCCTTCCTCGTCCAGTTCCTCCATCACGTCGCGCAGGATCAGTCGCGCCTGACGCAGCTCCATGAGCGTGCTCACCAGCGGGAACATGAGATGCATGGGCCCGTGCGCGCTGGCACGCAGGATGGCGCGCAGCTGCGTCTTGAACATGGGCTGGTTCTGCAGACTGAAGCGGATGCTGCGCAGACCAAGGAATGGATTGCGCTCTGGCTCCTGCAGCGTGGCCTGGGTCCACTTGTCGGCGCCAAGGTCGAGCGTGCGGATGGTGCAGGGGCGACCATCGAGCAGTTCGATGGTCTTGCGATACGCCTGATACTGCGCCTCCTCGTCGGGCGCGGTGTCGCTTGTCAGGAACAGGAACTCGGTTCGGTACAGGCCCACGCCGTCGCCGCCGTTGCGAAGCACCGCTTCCACTTCCTCGGGGAACTCGATGTTGCCCAGCAGCTGGATGCGCGTGCCGTCGGTGGTGATGGCCTCCAGCGAGGCGTTCTCGGCCAGCGACACGCGCAGTTTCTTGGCCTTTTCGCCGCGCTGCAGGCACTCTTCGCGTGCGGCGGCGTCGGGGCGCACGATCATCACGCCGGTGTCGCCGTCCACGATCACCTCGTCGCCGTCCTGCACATCGATGGTGGCGCGCTGGCAACCCACCACGGCGGGCAGGCCCAGTGCGCGGAACACGATGGACACGTGACCGGTGAGACCGCCCGACTCAGTCACGAACGCCAGCGCCTTGCCGTGGCCCACCGCGGCGGCCTGACTTGGCGTGAGTTCGTGCGCGATGATGATCGCGGGCTCGGTGAGGTTGGCGAGTCGATCCTCTTCCTCGCCCATCAGCTTGCCCAGCACGCGGCGCTGCAGGTCGATCAGGTCGTCCACCTTCTGCTCGAACACGTCGCTGCGCATGGCGCGGAACTGCTCGATCAGTCGACCGAACTGCTCGGTGACCGCGGCTTCGGCGTTCAGCCGCTGCGAGGCGATGACAGACAGGATGGGTTGCAGCAGGGTGGGGTCCTGCAGCAGGCCTTCGTGAAAGGCGAAGATCTTGGCGGTCTCGGCGCCCAGCTGGGTTTCGGTGGTGCGGCGCAGCTCGCCAAGGTCGGCGATGGCCTGTGTGACCGCCTGGCGAAAGCGGGCCTGCTCGGCCTCCACCTTCTGCGGCGAAATGGTGCGTCGGGGTACGTGGGTCTCGGCTGCGCCGAGCAGCAGCGCCTTGCCAACCACGATGCCGGGGCTGGCGGCAATGCCTCTGATGACTTCCATCTGCGAATCCTCATTCTGGCGAAACGCCCAGGGAGGACGGGTGCGGGCCACGGAGGCCTGTCACCGGTCCGGCGGAGCGGAGCCGAGCGACCACTATAAAGGAAGGCTGGATCTGGGGATGGGGCCTTGGAAGTGTGGATTCGGCAGTTTTTGGCCTTCGCCGTTGCCTGATATAGCGGTCGCCACTAGACTCCTTCTCATTCATCCGGATAGATGGATGAAGGCCGCGTGTGCCTTTGCCCACCAACCCCGAATACTGGAGCCACTCCGTGCAAGCCACTGCCACCCCGTCTGCCACGA
>CAIPQY010000060.1 GCA_903867275.1 uncultured bacterium
GAGCACCGAGATGTCCTCCTCAGGCAGGACCTTCTGCCGGCGAGCGAGCACATCCTGGTACTTCGCGATGGCGTCCACCAGCTTTCCCTGCTTCTCGAGCAGCACCGCATAGCTGGTGCTGAACTGCAGCGTTTCGGGCGCGTCGGCACCCTTCTGCGCGACCATGCCACGCTCCGCCTCTGCGATGAGGGGCATGGCGCGGGCCATGTCGCCCTTGCGGATCAGGTTCTGCCCAAGATCGTTCATGGAGCGCAGCAGTGCCGGATCGCCCGGGTCGCGCGTGCGCCGACCGATCTCCACGGATTGCTCGAGGAGCTTCATCGATTCGTCCACGCGGCCGCTGTCGAGCAGCACATGGGCCAGGTTGTCGCGGATCTGGAAGGTGCCAGGATGCTCTTCGCCCAGCGCCTTCACGGCCACGGCCAGACCATCGCGGTAGGTGGCTTCGGCGGCGCTCCATCGCTCGGGCGAAGGCTGCGTGCCGGCGACAGCGGCTTGTGCCGATCCCAGGTTCGTCAGCACCTTCAGCATCAGGCGCTGGCTGGCATCCGGCATGGCCTTCAGCGCCTGCAACACCGGCGACAGCGTTGCCACCGCGTCATCCGCCTTGCCCTGCTTCTGCTGCAGCTGCGCGGTCGCGACGGCAGCGATGATGGCGCTGTCGCAGTTGGGCCCGGCCACCTCGGTGGCCAGCTTGCGCGCCTGCAGGTTCAGCGCCAACGCCTCGTCGATCTTGCCCTCGTAGGCCAGTGCATCGGCGGTGCCGCGCATGCTGAAGATGGTGTTCACGTCTCGCTCACCCAGCACGCGCTTGCGACCCTCGAGCGCCTGCTGCAGCATGGGCGTGGCCTTTGTGGCCTCGCCAGTGACCAGCATCACGCGGCCGTTCCAGTCGACGGACTCCAGCGTGTCTGGGTTGTCGGCGCCAAGCGTTGTCTGACGAAGCGACAGCGCGCGCTCCTGAAGCGGCTTGGACTTGATCGGCAGACCGAGCGAGTAGTAAGTGGTTGAAAGCGACTGCTTGAGACCGGCTTCCACCTCCGGCTGATCCTTGAACTGCGTGCCGCTGGCGACCGTCGCGGGGAGCAGGATCACCTCATCGATGAAACCCCTCGCCGCGTCGGTGGCGTTCACCTGGCGCAGGCCGTTGCGAAGCGACTCGACCGCCTTCTGCCGCTCGGCCTCGGGCACCTTGCGGTCGGCAAGCGTGTCGTTGAGTCGGCGCTCGAGCGAGGCCATCAGGCTCACGCCGGCCGCGGATGGATCGACCTGAGCCAGCATGTCCTCCTGGAACCTGGCGATCTGCCGCGTCTCCTTCTCGCGCTTCTCGGCCAGCTGGCGCGCCTGCGCCTCGGCCTCGCGCGCACGCGCCTCGCGGATGAACGAGATGGTGCTGATCACGGTGGCGATCACCAGCGATGCGGCGATGGCCAGACCCGCGCCCACGCCAACCTTGTGGCGTCGCACGAACTTCTTCGACCTGTAGATGGCCGACTCGGGACCCGCGATGAGCGCCTTGCCCTGCAGGTAGTTGCGCACATCGTCGGCGAACTCCGCGGCGCTGCGGTAGCGCTCGGCGCGGTCCTTGCGCATGGCCTTCATCGGCAGCCATTCCAGCTCGCGCTTCAGGCGCTGCACGAGCGCGTCGGGCTTCATGCCGCAGCTCTTGGCGATTTCAGCGGCGCTGTGCTGGCCGCTGCCGGGCTCCACCTTGGTGAGCTGGCTCAGCTTGGCGCTTGGTCGCGGCGGATCGGCGTCGCGGATGATGCGGTTGATCTCGGCCAGACCCGCGCTTCGCAGCGTCTTGGCATCGAAGGGCGGCGCGCCGGCGAGCAGCTGGTACAGCACGATGCCCAGCGAGTACACGTCGGTGCGCGTGTCGATGTCGTCGGTGCCGTCGGCCTGCTCGGGGCTCATGTACTCCGGCGTGCCGATCATCTGGCCGGTCTGCGTGAACACGTCGTGCGCCACGGAACTGGCGCTGGTGGCCTTGGCCACGCCGAAGTCGATCACCTTCACGCGCGCGCCGGTGGAGCCGCTGGCGGTGGAATCATCCGACATGCCGGCCAGGATGTTGCCCGGCTTCAGGTCGCGGTGGATGATGCCCTTCATGTGCGCGTGCTGGATGGCGTCGCACACCTGCGCGAACAGTTCCAGACGCTTCTCGATGCTGTACTTGTTGCGATCGCAGAAGTCGGTGATGGGCTCGCCCTTCACCAGCTCCATCACGAAGTAGTTGCGGCCGTTGTCGGTGACGCCGCCGTCGATCACCTTGGCGATGTTGGGGTGATCCATCATCGCCAGCGCCTGGCGTTCCAGCTCGAAGCGCGCAAGCACGCCCTCGCTGTCCATGCCCGGTCGCAGGATCTTCAACGCCACCTGCTGCACGAAGGGTTCGCGGCGCTCGGCCTTCCACACCACGCCGAAGCCGCCGGAGCCGAGCTTCTCGATCAGCGTGTAGTTGCCCAACTGATCGCCGGCACGGTCACTTGCCGCCGGGGCCGACACGCGCAACGGATTCGCGATGGACTTGCCGGCATCGCCCTGCACGCCGGATCCTGACGAAGGTGCGAGCGTGGCGTCGCCACCCGGCGCGATGGTGGCGTCGTCCGCGGGCGTCGGCCGCTTCTTGTCGCCAGAATTGTCATTGGGATCAGGCATGATGCGGCGCGTCTGGCGTCGCGAAGCATCATACGGAGTGATCATCGAGCATCGAACGCAGACTTCGGATTCCCGCCACCATCGATGTCCGTCGAATCACGGTTTTGGCGATTCCGCGGCCACCGCGGGCCGTGCCCCACTCCACCAACCCGCGGGGTCCAGCGACAGCACCGGAATCGCGGCCCACGGTGGCACCGCGAGCACCGC
>CAIPQY010000061.1 GCA_903867275.1 uncultured bacterium
CCCGACGCGCTTGCGCATGCGACCACCTGCGTGCCATCGCGCGACATGACCGTGCAGCAGGCGGCCGAAGCGCACTCGGGCATGTTCGTGCTGGACGTGCGCGGCTCCACGGAGCACGCACTCGACGGCATCGCGGGATCGCTGAACGTTCCCTACACGCGACTGGCCACGCGACTGGCCGACCTGCCGCGCGACAAGCCGATTCTGGTGCATTGCGCGCTGGGCGGGCGCTCGGCGGCGGCCACCGCCATGCTGCAGCGACTCGGACTGAACGCCACGAACATGGCCGGCGGATTCGAGGCCTGGCGAAAGGCAGGACTTCCCACCCGGGGTTCAGCCGCAGCAGGATCCCTTGCCGGCAGTTGAGCAGCTCGCCGCGGCTCCAACCGTCTTGGCAGGCGCGCGGTTCCACGGCATCTTCGCCAGCACCGTTGCCATGGCGCAGATGCCGGTGGCGCCAGCGAACACCAGGCCAGCGCCCATGAAGCCGATCGCCGCCAGGAACCACGGACTCACCGTCGCCGCCAGCGCGGTGAATGCAAGAACCAGCACGCCAACGGTGATCATCACCTGACGCACAATGGGCATCGGAGCCGACACGTCGGTCACCACCGGCAGCCCGCTTGCGCGCCACGCCGTGATGCCGCCTTCGATCACGGCCACGTCCTGACGACCGGCGGCCTGCAACGCGGCCACCACCTTGCCCGCGCGACCACCCGAACGGCACAGCACCAGCGTGCGGCGACCGGGCACGGCGGCCGGAAAGCCCCTCACCGAGAACATGGAACTGGGGTGAAGCGCGGCACCGGCCACATGCTCGCGACGATGCTCGTCCGCCTCGCGCACATCCACCATGTTCGCCTGACCGTGCTCAAGCAACTGCGCGGCCTGCGCGGGAGCAATTGAACTTGAAGTGGTGGCGCTCGACGCGATGGTGCCGGTACTCATGCACCAATCGTAGCCCGGTGCATCCAACGCACCAAGCCACGCAGGCGCACGAGGTGAACGACACCGCCCGCTCAGGCCTCGTCTTCGCTCTTGAAACCCAGCGGCTTGCGCGCGGCCAGTCCCTGCTCGCGCGGATACAGGCGCACGGTCTTGGCGGTCTTGCGGATCGCCACGATGGTGCCGGTGGGCGTGCGCTCGGTGGTCACCAGCTCGCCGCGCAGTTCCTGCAGCGCGCGCTCCGCGGCCACGATCTCTTCCTGCGCCTTCTCGCCCTTGATGGCCAGCAGCAGGCCGTCCACCTTCACCAGCGGAAGCGACAGCTCGATCAGCGTGGCAAGGTTGCCCACGGCGCGACACACCACGGCGTCGAAGCTTTCGCGCAGTCCGCCCTTGTACTCGGCGACTTCCTCGGCGCGCGCCTGACGCACGGTGGCGTTGGTCAGGCCAAGCGCATCCACCACCTCCTGCAGAAAGCGCACCTTCTTGCCCACGCTGTCCACCAGCATCACCTGCACATCGGGCATGGCGATGGCCAGCGGGATGCCGGGGAATCCGCCGCCCGTGCCCACGTCGATGATGCACGCCGCGCCTGCCTCGGCCACGAAAGGCACCAGCGACAGGCTGTCGGCCGCATGTCGCACCCACGCCTCGGCGGGTTCGCGGATGGCGGTCAGGTTGAAGCGCTCGTTTGCGTCGAGCAGCATGTCGAGATGCGTGCCAAGGCGCTCCGCGTCGCCCGGCTCCAGCTCGATGTGCTGGGCGGCGAGCATGTCGAAGAAGGCCTGCGGTGGTGTGCCGACGCGACTCATGCCACGGCTCCCAGCCGCTCGTTGCCGCGCGGGCGTCGCATGGCCAGGTTGAACAGCAGGCCCGTGCCGATCCACAGCGCCACCAGGCTGCTGCCGCCGTAACTCACGAAGGGCAGCGTGACGCCCGTGACGGGCAGCACACCCACCGTCATGCCCGTGTTGATCACCAGCTGCGCGGCGAATGTGCCCGCAATGCCCGTGGCCACCAGCCGCGAGAACGGATCGCGTGCCATCAACGCCACCAGCAGCGCACCGAAGGCATAGAGCAACCCGACCAGCCAGGTGGCGAGGCCTCCAAGAAAACCCCAGCGGCAGCAGACGACGGCGAAGATCATGTCGTTGTGTTCCTCAGGCAGGCCATTGTGGCGCACCAGGGCGCGCGCGTGTTCAAGCCCTGCACCCGCGAATCCACCACTTCCGGCAAGCGTCATGGCGCGGTCGGCCTGGAATCCGATGTCACGCGCGTAACGATCGTCGCCCTTCAGCTGCGCGAACAGCGCATCCACGCGCTCGCGCTGATGGCTCTTCAGGAAGGGGTAGCTGAGCGGCGCAAGGGCCAGCAGTCCCACCACCAGCATCGCCACATGGCGCTTGCGCGCACCCGCCGCCAGCACCATGGCCAGCACCGCGGGGCCCAGCATGAGCGAGGTTCCAAGGTCGGGCTCGATCAGGATCAGCAGCATCGGCGGCGCCGCCAGCAGGAACGGCATCACGAATCCACCCAGTCGTCGCAGTTCGCTGCCCGGGCGCATCCACTGCGCCAGCGCCAGCACCACCGCCAGCTTGGCGATCTCGCTTGGCTGGAACTCGAACAGCCCAAGGCTGATCCATCGACGCGCGCCGTTCTTGGGGCGAACCAGCCACTCGGGCGTGCCCGGAATCAGCACGAACACCAGCAGCGCCAGGCTGATCGCGTACAGCGGCCACGCGGCGCGCGCGATCTGCCGCGCACTGGGAAAGCACATCACCGCCGCCATGAGCATGCCGAACACCCCGAACACCAGCTGACGCTTGGCAAGCGACGGCTCGGTGGTGCCGATCGCCAGCACGCCGATGCCACTCATCAGCACCGCGGCCAGCATCGGCACCCAGCCCACATGCAGCAGCGTGAAGCCGCCGGAGCTGTGTCGCGTGATCGACACGCCCTCGCCAAGCGGCGACAGTCGTTCGGCGGTGATGTTGCTCATGCCTCGGACGCCTCGCGATCAGGTGCGGGCGTCTCGTCGGGTTCGGGCGCGTAGCGCGGGCGGCCGGCCTTCTTCTTGCCGGTGCCCTTGGTCTTGCCCGTTTCGTCGGGGTGCCGATCGTTCAGGTAGCCCTCTTCCACCAGGGCGTGCACCAACTGCTCGGCCACCGGGCCAGCCGTCTTGCCGCCGCTGCCGCCGTACTCCACCAGCACGGCCACGGCGTACTTGGGCGTGTCGTCGCTGCGATCGTTCACCAGCCCCACGAACCACGAGTGATCGAGGCCCCTCACCACATGGTCGCGCGTGCCGTCGCCGTTGTCGTCGTAGGCAAGCGGCGGCGCCTGCGCGGTGCCGGTCTTGCCACGCACCTGCACGCCCGGCACATCGAACACCACCTCGCTGGTGCCATCGCCGTACTTCACGTGGTGGCCCGTGCCGTGCGGCTCTTCCACCGCCTGACGCAGGCCCTCCAGCGCGCGCCGTCGCGCCTCCTCCGGAATGTTCAGCGAGCCGGTTCGACGATCGGCCGGCAGCGCAGCGTCATCCATCACCACGCGCGCGTCGCGCAGCTCGCCGCCGCGAGCCAGCGTGGCGTAGGCGTTGGCGGCCTGCAGCGGCGTCCACGCCATGGGCCCCTGCCCGATGCCAAGGATGATCGGCGTGAAGGCGTCGTGGCGCTGCTCCAGCTTGGCCATGTCGTCGTCGCCTGGAAGAATGCCCGCGGCCTCGCCCGCCTCGCCGCGCTCCTGCGCCGTGCCGGGGCCCTGCAGGCCTGTGCCCAGGCGCTGGCCCAATCCCATGTCGTGGTACCACGACACCAGATTGCGCAGGCCGAATCGGTTGGCCACGGTGTAGAAGTAGATGTTGCAACTGCGGCTCACCGCCGCTTCCACCGGCAGCGGCCCGCCGATCACCGCGGTGTGCGTGTTCATGCCGTGCTCGGGTCGCCAGATCCAGCAGCGCGCCTTGTCCTTCAATTCAGGGAAGAAGTGGCCGTTGCAATCCACCGACCCGGAGGAGGAGAACTTGCCCTTCGTCACCGCGCCTGCATACACGAGCGGCTTCACGATGGAGCCTGGCGGATACACGGCTTCAGCCGCGCGATTCAGTCCGGGTGCCAGACGGCTCTGCTCGGATGGACTCAGGTCGGCAGCGTCGGCGGCCGTGGGCCAACTGCCCATCGCAAGCACCTCACCCGTTTCCACATCGATCACCACCGCGGCGCTGGCCAGCGGCGTGCCATCGGGCAGCGAACCCTTGCCGCCATGCTGCCACGGCTGCACCTTGGTCAGGCCCAGGCGCGGGTTCAGCACCGCCTGCACGCGTGCCTGCAGCGCGGCGTCGATGGTCAGCTTCAGGTCACGGCCGGGCTTCGGGTCTTCGCGCTCCATCTCGTTGGTGTCCAGGCGCTCGCGCAACTGGCCGCGCTCGCCACGCAGCCAACCCTCGTAGGCCTGCTCGATGCCGCGCGAACCGATGGCGTCGGGCGTGGGGCCGTAGCCGCCCGGATCCACCGTGCCATCGGGCCGCGTGAAGGGCCGACGCGCCACATCCTCGGCCCACAATTCATCGCGCACCGAACCCAGCACCTGGTCCAGCACACCTTCCACGCGCACCGTGATGTCGCCGTTCTTGCGCAGCGGCGTGGGCAGCGTGCTGCCATCCAGTCGCACATCGGCGCCGCGCCAGGGTTGCACACGGCGCGTGCCATCCAGCACCTCCACCGTGCCCGGCGTGGCGTCGCCCACCTTGCGCATGGCGAAGGCCACCGCGTCGGGCACCTGATGCACCACCACATGGCTCATGCGCTGCTCGCGGATGGGTTCGGGCTTGAAATTCTCCGCGGCGTCATCGCCACGCTTCGCCAGCTGCTCGCGCTGCCGTGCCCAGGTGCTCTCGGCGCGACGCTCCACACGTGTGGTGATCTCGCGCATGCGTTCCTCGATGGTGGCGCGCGGCACATCGCACTGACGCGCCACCTCGTCCAGCACGCCATCGAGCCGTCGCTGCCACGCATCCATGAAGGGCTGCAGCACGCGCTCGCGCGACTCGGCCGACAGTTTGCTCCACACCGCACGCCCCACATCGCGGCGCGCCTCGCGCGTGGCGCGCTCGCGCACCCACGAACCGTTCAGCACGCTGTAGTCGAGCGCCACATCCCAGGCCGGCACATCCTGCGCCAGCACGCGGCCCTTGCGATCCAGGATCGAACCGCGGATGGTGGGCAGCCAGATCGAGCGGTCGAGCCGCGCTTCGGCCTCTTCGCGGAACGCCTCACCCTGCCAGATGGTGAGCGCCCACAGCCGCAGCGCCAGCACACCCACCGCCAGCAGCGCCACCGCGGCCAGGAAGCCGATGCGGCGTCTGGCCCGAAGGGCGGCGGCGTTCGCGGAAAGCGCCATAGGTGGCCCGATCCTATCCGCGGACGCAGGCGATCCCGCCGCTACCATCTCACCCCCGCGCACATCGCGCCTCTGGAGCCAATCACCATGGAATGCGGCATCGTCGGTCTTCCCAACGTCGGCAAAAGCACCCTCTTCAACGCCCTCACCTCGGCCGGCATCGCCGCGGCCAACTACCCCTTCTGCACCATCGAGCCGAACGTGGGCGTGGTGAGCGTGCCGGATGAGCGCCTCGCCACGCTGGCCACCCACATCAAGAGCGAGAAGATCCTGCCCGCCAGCGTGCGCATCGTGGACATCGCCGGCCTGGTGCGCGGCGCCAGCGAGGGTGAGGGCCTGGGCAACAAGTTCCTCAGCCACATCCGCGAGGTGGACGCCATCCTGCATGTGGTGCGCTGCTTCGAGGACCCCGACGTGATGCACGTGGACGGCGGCCCCGACCCCATCCGCGACATCGAGACCATCGACACCGAGCTGGCGCTGGCCGACCTGCAGGGCGTGGAAGCCAACCTTGAGAAGCAGCAGCGCGTGGCGCGCAGCGGCGACAAGGAGGCGATCGCCAAGGTGGCGTACCTGGAGAAGGCGTTCGCCTTCCTGCGCGACGGCAAGCCCCTGCGCGGCGGACAGTGGACGCCCGAAGAGACCATGCTGGGTCGCGGCCTTGGCCTGATCACCGCCAAGCCGGTGATGTACGTGGCCAACGTGAACGAGAACGACCTGGAGGGCAAGGGCCCCATGGTGATGAAGGTGCGGGAGCGCGCCAAGGCCGAAGGCGGCCTGGTGGTGGTGGTGTGCGCCAAGATCGAGAGCGAGCTGGCCGAGCTGCCCGAGGGCGACCGCGCCGAGATGCTGGCCAGCCTTGGCATGAGCGAGCCCGCGCTTTCAACCGTGGCGCGCGCGGCCTACAACCTTCTTGGCCTGCAGAGCTACTTCACCGCGGGCCCCAAGGAGATCCGAGCCTGGACGATCCGCAAGGGCGACACCGCCCCGCAGGCCGCCGCCGTGATCCACACCGACTTCGAGAAGGGCTTCATCCGCGCCGAGTGCTTCGGCGTGAAGGACTTGGCGCAGCACGGCACCGAGAAGGCCATCCGCGAGGCGGGCAAGCTTCGCAGCGAAGGTCGCGCCTACGTGATGCAGGACGGCGACGTGGTGCACTTCTTGTTCAACGTGTGAGCCGCGCCTACCGCAGCTTCACGAACACCAGCGCCACCATCGACAGCAGGATGCCGACCAGCCAGAAGCGGGCCACGGTCTGCGTCTCGGTCCAGCCGCCGAACTGGAAGTGATGGTGAATGGGCGCGCAGCGCAGTGGCCGCCGCCCGGTGCCGGTGAGTTTGCGCGTGATCTTGAACGTGCCCACCTGCAGCAGCACGCTGGCCGCCTCCAGATAGAACACGCCGCCCACCACGATCAGCAGGAACTCCTGCCGGATCGCCACGAAGATCACCGCCAGCAGGCCGCCCAGCGCCAGGCTGCCGGTGTCGCCCATGAACACGCTGGCCGGCTGGCAGTTGAACCACAGGAACCCCATGCACGCCCCGCACATGGCCCCCGCCACCACCATGAGTTCGCGCCCCTCGGGCACATGCGGCACCATCAGGAAGTAGCTGGCGCGCGGGCTGGCGGCCACGGCCACCAGCGCCATGGCCATGAAACTGGCGATCACCACCAGGCCGGTGGCCAGGCCATCCATGCCGTCGGTCAGGTTCACCGCGTTGCTGGTGGCGGTGATCATGAAGCAGGCGATGAACGTGAACCAGATCATGCCAAGCACCACCACGTTGGCGGCCAACGACGGCGGCTGCACAACGCTCTCCATGACCGGCGTGGGCGGATAGGTGCGCTGGAACGGCAGGTTCAGCACCAGGCCATCCACCGTCTGCGCGTTGCGCCACAGGAACCACCCCGCCACCGCGCCGATGCCCGCCTGGAACAGCAGCTTCTCCCATGGATACAGGCCATCGCGCGAACCGGGCTGGCGGCGCGCGGCGTTCAGCTTCATCCAGTCGTCGAAGCTGCCGAGCACGGCCAGCATCACCATGACCACGATGGCCACCTTGGCGGGCATGCTGTGCCACAGGTCGGCCACCAGCAGGCTGGTCACCAGGATGGAGCCGATCACCAGCAGGCCGCCCATGGTGGGCGTGGCGGCCTTGTGCTTCATCAGTTCGTTCAGCGTCAGGCTGTTGAACTCGGGGTTGTCGCCGATCTTGCGACCGCGCAGCCAGCCGATCACCGCCGGACCCGCCAGGCGCACGATCGCGAAGGCCATCAGCACCGCCAGGAAGGCGCGGAACTCCAGCTGGTACATGACCTGAACGACCGCGTACAAGCCGCGCTCATCGAGCCAGTTCTGTGCGAGTTCAACCAGATTGAAGAGCATGACGAACCTCGAACCCGTTCATCGGTTCGCGGGGCTCGCCTTCTTCGCTTCCCGTGCAGAAGAAATGGCGGCGACCAGACGCTCCATGCCGCTGCCGCGCGAACCCTTCACCAGCAGCGCGTCGCCGGGGCGAAGCAGCGAGGCAAGTCGGGGCGCATCGGCGGCCAAATCCGCTGAAAGCTGCACATTCGCCGCGGCACAGGCGGCACGCAGACCCGCGGCCGTGCGCGCCGAGAGTTGCCCACAGGCGATGCACAGATCGGGCGGGCCACCCGCGAAGGCCTGCGCCAGCTGACCGCCCACCATCTCGTGCAGAGCCGGGCCCTCGTCGCCGAGTTCCAGCATGTCGCCGAGCGCCACCACGCGGCGCGTGCAGCCTTCGGTCATCTCGGCGAAGGTGCGCACCGCGGCCAGCACCGAGTCGGGATTGGCGTTGTAGGCGTCGTTGAACACGGCCACGCCACCGATGTCGGTGCGCACCAGGCGCATGTCGGCTGGCGCCACGGTGCCGAAGGCCTCGGCCACCGTCGCGGCCGGCAGGCCAAGGCTGACCAGCGCAGCCAGTGCACCCACCGCGTTCATGGCGTTGTGCGCGCCCGGCAACTGCAGCGTGAACTCCAGCGGCCCCTGCGGCGTGTGCGCCTGCACCAGCTGCGTGCCATCCGGTCGCTGCGTACGACCGCGCAGGCGGAAGGCGTTCATGCCGCGCGTGCCGAATCCGTACAGCTTGCCGCTGGGCGGCATCGACTGCACCAGCGCCTCGCGGAACAGATGCTCCTGATCGCCCTGCACCACCAGCAGGCCCGCGGGCTGCAATCCCTGCGCGATGCTGGCCTTCTCCTTCGCGATCGCCTCGCGCGAACCCATGCCGCCCAGGTGCGCGGTGCCCGCGTTCATCACCATGGCCACGCGCGGCGCGGCCATGCGCGACAGCGGCGCGATCTCGCCGGGGTGATTCATGCCGATCTCGATCACCAGGAAGCGCGTGTCGATTGGCGCACCCAGCAGCGTCAGCGGCACGCCGAGATGGTTGTTGAAGCTCTTCGGGCTGGCGTGCGTGGGGCCGATCGCGGCGCACGCTGCCTCAACCAGACGGCGCGTGGTGGTCTTGCCGGCGCTGCCGGTGATGGCCACGCACCATGCGTTCGGCATGCGCTGTCGCCACGCGGCAGCCATGGCCTGCAGCGCGACCAGCGCATCCTTCACAAGCAGCCGAGGCAGGCCGTGCCCGGGCACCTCGCGCTCCACCAGCGCGGCAGCGGCGCCCTGCTTCTTGGCAGCCTCCAGAAAGTCGTGCGCGTCGAAGCGCTCGCCGCGCAGCGCCACGAACAGGCGACCGGTCAGATCGTCGCGCGTGTCGGTGCCGACGCCAATCAACGCCTCGGGCGGCGCATCCAGCCATCGCCCACCGGTGATCTGCGCGATCTCGGATGGCGACAGGAAGCTCACGCCAGCACCGCCTGCAGCGCCTCGCGCGCCACCACACGATCATCGAAGGGCCGCTTCACGGTGCCGATGATCTGATAGTCCTCGTGACCCTTGCCGGCGATCACCACCGCGTCGCCCGGGCGCGCCATCTGCACGGCGTGATGAATGGCCTCGCGGCGATCCACCACCGTGGTCACGCGATCGGCGCGGTGCGGCGGCACGCCGGCTTCCACTTCACGCACGATGGCGGTCGGATCCTCGGTGCGCGGATTGTCGCTGGTGATCACGATCTGATCGGCGAATTCGCAGGCCACCAGCGCCATGCGCGGACGCTTGGTGCGATCGCGGTCGCCGCCGCAACCGAACACCACGATCAGGCGGCCGCCCTGCGGCAGCGCGGGGCGCACAGCCCGCAGAACGTTCATCATGGCGTCGTCTGTGTGCGCGTAGTCCACCATCACCGCGAAGGGTGCATCGGGATCGGTCACCGGCTCCAAACGGCCTGGCGGCGCGCTGGCCTTGCCCATGGCCTGCTCCAGCACCTCGCGCGTGGCGCCCAAGGCCCATGCACCCGCCACGGCCTGCAGCGCGTTCATGCAGTTGTGACGACCCATCATGGGCAGGCGCGCGCTCACCTCGCCCCACGGCCCCTGCAGTTTCACGCGCATGCTGCCAAGCTTCGCTTCCAGCACGCTCACCTGCGCATCCAGGTTCTCGCCGCCGGCAAAACCGCAGCGCAGGATGCGCGCACGGCAGTCGCGCACCATGCGCGCATAGGCCGGATCGTCGGCGTTCACGATGGCGGTGGCGCTGGTGGCCAGGTCTTCGAACAGCTTCGCCTTGGCGTCGGCGTACTTGTCCATGGTTCCGTGGTAATCCAGATGGTCACCACTCAGGTTGGTGAAGATGCCCACCGAGAAGTCGATGCCCGCCACGCGGCCCTGATCGAGCGCATGGCTGCTGGTTTCCATGCTCACGCCCACGCAGCCGTTGTCGCGCATGCGAGCAAGCAGCGCAGCCAGCTCGATGGCGCCGGGCGTGGTGAGTTCACTGGTGATCTTGTCGCGACCATCGTCGATCAGCACGGTGCCGATCAGGCCGTACTTCTGCGCCGCCTGCGCCATGCACTGCTGCAGCAGGAACGCGATGGTGGTCTTGCCGTTGGTGCCGGTCACGCCTGCCACGCGCAGTTGCTGCGCAGGAAAGCCATGGAAGGCATGCGCCAGGTGCGCGGCGGAAAGCGAGGGATGCACCGCGCGGGCCACCGGCATGTTGGCCGGCACCGCAACGCCCGGCGCGGCCACGATCGCCACCGCCCCACGCTTGATCGCATCGGCCACGAATGCGCCGCCGTCTGCACGCGCGCCACCGCGCGCCACGAACAGCGTGCCAGGGCCAACCTTTCGACTGTCATCCGCGATCGCCGTCACTTCGGCGTCCGCACTTCCCTCTCGCTGCACCGAAGGCACCTTGCTGATCAGGTCCGCGAATCGCATGGGGCAAATGTACCTACACCAGCAGCATGCAGTCGCCGTAGGAATAGAACCGGTACCCCTCTCGCTGCGCCAGTTCGTACAGGGCCTTCAGCCGCTCGAGCCCCACGAACGCCCCCACCAGCGACAGCAGCGTGCTGCGGGGCAGGTGAAAGTTGGTCATCAGCGCGTCCACATGCCGGAAGCGGTGCCCCGGCTGGATCAGCAGGTCGGCCTCCGCGGCGAAGGTGTCGGCGGGCAGCGGATCGGGCAGGCTCTCCAGCGTTCGAACGGTGGTCGTGCCCACCACCACCAGACGCCCACCCTGTTCACGATTTCGCAGAATCGAAAGCGTTTCGGCGGGCACCTCGAATCGCTCGCGGTGCATGGCGTGCTGCGCCAGCCACTCCGCTTCCACGGGCTTGAAGGTGCCCATGCCCACTTCCAGGGTCACGCCGGCCCGCTGCACGCCCATGGCCTGGATGCGCTCGAGAAGTTCCGGCGTGAAGTGCAGCCCCGCCGTGGGCGCGGCCACCGAATGCATGCGCTCGTCCACGCCGTACACCGTCTGGTAGCGAGCGCGATCAAAGCTCTCGGGCTGCGCATGCTCACCGCGCGCCTTCAAGATGTAGGGCGGCACCGGCGTGCGGCCCGCGCGCTCCAGCGCGGCGTGCGCATCCACGCCCGCGTCAAAGCGCACCTGCCAGCCTTCATCCGTCTTCTGCACGCAGGTCAGGCAGGCCGCGCCTTCGTGCGACTCGCCAAGCA